>NZ_JBFOCS010000038.1:0-14429 GCF_040907905.1 Aeromonas sp. s13
AGTCAGCGAGTAATCGCGCTGTGTCCGTTTCACACCTTGTCCCATCGGGTTCTCCATTTATTGGGGGGAAAGGTGTAAACCATATTCAGGACGGGGCAGACAGAAATAAAAAAGCCACACCGGTTGGTGTGGCTTTTGTTTAGGGGGTCAACCCGGGTTGCTTAGGGGCGACCGGCCGGGCAGGTGGCCACGTTGACGGCGGCAGTGCTGCCACCATGACGACCTGATGTGCTCACTTCGTTGCGTACCAGCGGCGGGTAGTTAACCGGCTCACGAGCAGGCAGGGCAGGGGCTTCGGCAGGGGTTGCCATCGGCGCGGATGCTTTGCGGGCACGAGCCAGCAGGCCGGCACCGTGAGATACCTGTTTGGTAACGACCGGAGTCTCTTCCACCGCAACGGCAGCGACAGGAGCCGGGGCTTCGACAACAGCAACTGGCATTTCGACTGCAGCCGGTACAGCTTCTACGACAGGGGGGCTGACAGCAGGGGCTTCTTCAACAACCGGAGCGGTTTCAACCACGGTAGCGGCAGTCTCGTCTACAGCGGGAGCGGCGACAACGGCAACTTCCGGCTCTGCTGCAACCACGACTTCTGCGACAGCTGCAACAACCGGGCTAGCGATCACATCGGCTTGAGTTGCTTCGACCTGGGCAGCAGCCTGCTCGGCAGCTTCTTCAGCAACGACTTCGACAACCACATGCTCGGTCAGTGCCGCAGAGGCTTGCAGGGCTGCAGCGACGGCTTCAGCGCTCGGGATGGTAACAACAGGCACTACCGGCTCTTCAACCTGCGCTTTGGCAATATCTGCCTGGGCTGCGGTGGTCAGAGTGGTGGAATCTTGCTGTTCTTCGTCACGCTGGCTGCGGGCATCTTCATTGATGCGCTTGCGGCGCTGACCTTCGATACGCTGGCTGCGCGGAGTGCGGCGTGAACGGCGCTGGCCTTCACTCTGCTCTTCCTGCTCGTTACCCACGGTAGCATCGATCACTTCAGCTTGCGCTGGTACTTCGTCAACCGGCAGGGCAGGGGTGTCAGCAGCGGCGACATCGACGCGGATCTGCTTGCGCAGTTGGCGACGTTCGCGGCGCTCTGCTACTTTCTGCTCTTTTTCCTGACGTGGCTGGGCGGCAGTTGCATCAACGGCGTCTACCGCTTCAACAACGACTTCGGCGCGCGGCTCACGGGGTGCTCGAGGTTCACGGGCCGGACGTGGTGCACGTTCCTGGCGCGGTTCGCGAGGCTCTCGTTCCTGACGGGGTTCACGTTCCATGCGCTGCTCGTTGCGCACTTCGCCACGAGCTTCACGTTCCTGACGAGGCTCGCGCTCTTTACGTGGACGGCGATTGCGGTTTTCACCGGCTTCGCGGTTGCCACCTTCACGCTTCTCGCCAGCTTCCGCATTGTTGCGGTTGCCACGATTGTCGTCACGACGAGGACGCTGACCACGGCCACGACCTTCTTCGCGCTGGTGACGCTGACCTTCATCCTTGCGTGCTTCACGAGCTGCAGGTTTCTCGGCGGGCGCTTTCACATCGGCAGGGGCTGCATCGCTGCTGAACAGGCCGGTAATGCCTTTGATTAGCTTGCTGAAGAAGCCGGCTTCGACAGGGGCCGTAGCAACGGGTGCCGCCGGTTGGTGCGGTGCAACAGGAGCCGGTTGTGCCGGTTGGGCAAAGCCTTGCAGCAGCGGTTGCTCACGCTCGATCACCTGAGCTTGCTTCGGTTGGTAGACCGGCTTGGCAATCTCGGTTTTCAGCTCGTAGCTGGCCGCTTCCGGGATCTCGTTCTGACGAATGCGGGTTACTTCGTAGTGCGGGGTTTCCAGATGCTGGTTCGGAATGATGTAAACACGCACATCATTGCGCTGCTCCAGACTGGCGATGGCGGCACGCTTCTCGTTAAGCAGATAGGCGGCAACATCCACCGGCACCTGGCCGTGAACCTGCTCGGTATTGTCCTTCATGGCCTCTTCTTCGATGAGACGCAAGATGGACAGGGCGAGAGATTCGTTGTCACGAATCACGCCTTGGCCCTGGCAACGGGGGCAGATATGGCTGCTGGACTCGTTGAGGGAGGGGCGCAGACGCTGGCGAGACATCTCCAGCAGGCCGAAACGGGAGATCCGACCCAGCTGGATGCGGGCACGATCCTGATGCACCGCTTCACGCAGACGGTTTTCCACTTCGCGCTGATGGCGAACCGGGGTCATGTCGATGAAGTCGATTACGATCAGGCCACCCAGGTCGCGCAGACGCAATTGACGGGCAATTTCGTCGGCCGCTTCCAGGTTGGTTTGCAGCGCAGTCTCTTCGATATCGCCGCCCTTGGTGGCGCGGGAGGAGTTGATATCGATGGAGGTCAGTGCTTCGGTCGGATCGATAACGATGCTGCCGCCGGAGGGGAGGCGCACTTCACGCTGGAAGGCTGATTCAATCTGGCTCTCAATCTGGAAGTGGTTGAACAGGGCAACTTCACCCTTGTACAGCTTCACACGGTTGAGGAAATCGGGACGTACCAGCTCGATATGGGCTTTGGCGCGTTCGAAAATCACCGGATTGTCGATCAGGATCTCGCCCACATCGCGACGCAGATAGTCACGGATGGCACGCACGATGACGTTGCTTTCCTGGTGGATCAGCACCGGCGCAGCGCGCTCCTGGGAGGCCTTGTGGATGGAGTCCCAGTGGTTGAGCAGGACGTTCAAATCCCACTCCAGCTCTTCCGGAGACTTGCCTACACCGGCAGTGCGCACGATCAGGCCCATGCCTTCCGGCACGGTCAATCCGCTCAGGGCTTCTTTCAGTTCAGTCCGCTCATCACCCTCGATGCGGCGGGAGATACCACCGGCACGGGGGTTGTTGGGCATCAGTACCAGGTAGCTACCTGCCAGGCTGATAAAGGTGGTGAGGGCTGCACCCTTGGTGCCACGCTCTTCCTTGTCGATCTGGACGATAACTTCCTGACCTTCGCGGACCACTTCTTTGATGTTGGGACGACCCTGATAGGAGTAACCGGAGGGGAAGTAATTGCGGGCGATCTCCTTCAACGGCAGGAAACCGTGGCGCTCGGCGCCGTAATCAACAAAAGCAGCTTCAAGGCTGGGTTCTACGCGGGTGATCTTACCCTTGTAAATGTTCGCTTTCTTCTGCTCGTGTCCCGGACTTTCAATATCCAAATCGTAGAGCTGTTGTCCGTCAACCAGCGCTACGCGCAACTCCTCTTCTTGAGTTGCGTTGATAAGCATTCTTTTCATTGAGTTCTCATTATTGTGTCATTTTGATTTCCTCCATCAGGGTCCTGCCAGCGCCGGCCTCGGGTCTTCAGCATACTGGGGCAACCTCCCGGTTGGGGTATGCATGAGGCGCAAACTAAGGGCGTTCTGGTCATCACTTCTCGAGAAGGAATGAATAAGGATGCCGAAATGGAGACAAATAAACGGTGATGTTTGTGTTCTCCATGCGTTGTACCTCGCACCCGGGAACCGTCATGTTCTTGTATACACGGTGTTTCGGGATTGGGTGGCATACTTTTTGGCCACTTAGTACAAGGCTTGAACACAATGACAAAACCTTGTTTATTATCCCATTTAAACCTCTTTTATAGCAAGGCGCCATTTTTCAACAAACCATGCAGCCAAGGGGCGCTGGCAGTGTTAAAATCCGCGCCATGACACAGATACAACAACAAGTGCAGCTGCTCACCATCGAAGCTGAGCATGACGGGCAGCGCATCGACAATTTTCTCAAGACTCAGCTAAAGGGCGTCCCCAAGAGCCTGATCTATCGCATCCTTCGCAAAGGTGAAGTGCGAGTAAACAAAAAGCGCATCAAACCGGAGTACAAACTCTGCGCAGGTGATGAGGTGCGGGTGCCCCCCGTGCGCGTTGCCGAGAAGAATGAGCTGCCTTCGGCAAACCTCGGGGTTATCCAGCGTCTGGAGAGCCAGATCCTGTTCGAAGACGATGCCATGATCGTGCTGAACAAGCCCTCCGGCATGGCAGTACACGGTGGCAGCGGCCTGAGCTTTGGCGTGATTGAAGGGCTGCGAGCCCTGCGGCCGGAAGCCCGTTTCCTCGAACTGGTTCATCGACTGGATCGCGACACCTCTGGTGTATTGCTGGTTGCCAAAAAACGCAGCGCCCTGCGCAGCTTACATGAGCAGTTGCGCGTCAAGACCATGCGCAAGCAGTATCTGGCGCTGGTTCGCGGCAAATGGCAGGCTCACGTCAAGGTGGTCAACGCACCGCTACGCAAAAACGATCTGCAATCCGGTGAACGGGTGGTACGGGTCAGCGCTGATGGCAAACCCTCTGAAACCCGTTTCCGTATCGTGCGTCAATTTGCCGAAGCGACCCTGGTCGAGTGCAGCCCCATCACCGGTCGTACCCACCAGATCCGGGTGCACACCCTGCATGCCGGTCATCCGATCGCCTGTGACGATAAGTACGGTGAAGCGGCGTTTGACGAGAAAATGCGCAGCCAAGGGCTGAAACGGCTCTTTTTGCATGCCTGGAAGCTCAGTTTCACCCATCCGGCCGATGGTCGCGAGATGCAGGTAGAAGCGCCGCTGGCACCTGAACTCGACAACTTCCTCAACGGCTTGCCACGCTGATGCAGGATATCCGGCTCGCCATTTTCGATTGGGATGGCACCCTGATGGATTCGGTGGGCCGGATTGTTGCCTGTGTTCAGGGGGCCGCCAGAGATTGTGAGCTAGCGGTACCTGCACCAGCCCAGATCCGGCAGATCATCGGATTGAGCCTTGATGTCGCCATGTCCCGTCTGTTCCCTTTATGTAGCGACAGTGGCGCCGCCATTGATGAGCGCCAGATTGTCGCACTCATCGATCGCTATCGTTATCACTATCTGCACGGCACCACTCCCAGCCCGCTGTTTGCCGGGGCAGGGGAGTTGCTGCATGACTGGCGGTCACGAGGGCTGCAATTGGCCGTCGCTACCGGGAAATCGCGCCGTGGGCTGGAGCGGGTATTGGATGAAACCGGGCTACGCCCGTTGTTTGTGGCTAGCCGAGGGGCCGATGAGGCCCGCTCCAAGCCTGATCCGCTGATGCTTGAGCAGATCCTGAACGAGTTGGGGCTGTCACCCCGGCAGGCGGTGATGATCGGCGACTCTGTTCACGATATGGCGATGGCCGAGGCGATCGCCATGCCGCGAATTGGCGTCACTTGGGGTGTGGATAGTCGGGATGCCCTCAGTCGTCACGGACCTGTGGCGGTGGTGGACTCCATGACGGCTCTTCGCGAGCTGTTGTAGACGCCTCTTTTTAACAGACATCAATCTGATTGATAACAGAAGCCCGGTCTATTGACCGGGCTTTTTATATCCTCGATCTAGCTTATCTATTTTTACCCGCAATCAGGGCAGGGCAATACCGTGGCGCTCCAGCAGCTCGATCAGGCCGATCAGTGGCAGACCGATCAAGGCGTTAGGATCGCGCCCCTCCAGCCCCTTGAACAGCACTATGCCCATCCCTTCACATTTGAAGCTGCCTGCACAATCTAGGGGCAATTCAGCCTCTACATAGCGGCGAATGGCGGCTTCATCGAGGTTGCGAAAATGGACGGTGAAAGGTTCCACCAGTTGATGAGCCTCACCGGTTGCGGCATTTACTACGCACAGGCCGGTGTAGAAGGTGACGCTGCGACCTTGAGCTGCCATCAGCTGGGCGATGGCATTGTCGATGGTGCCCGGTTTGCCGAGGATGTTACCATCGCAGACACACACCTGATCAGATCCGATGATCAAGCCGTGATCACGATGTTGGGCGACAGCATCTGCCTTGGCATGGGCCAGCCTGGCCACCAGCGCCTCGGCGGATTCGCCAGCCAGTGGTCGTTCATCCACATCGGGCGCGGCACATTCAAAGGGGAGGCCGAGCTTCTCCAGCAGGGCTTTGCGATAGCGAGAAGTTGAGGCGAGGATCAGATTCTGTGGCATAATCAGGTACCGATGAAAGCGAGTACCGGCATTCTAGGGACTTGTGACGTTAAAATCATCGGCGGTAAGGACTTTTTCCTTTGACTATCAGTTGTTGGACCTATATTATTCGCGCCCTATGCAAAAGGTGAAGTTGCCCGTTAAGGTTGATCCAGTCCGTAGTGCCTTGAAGCTGCTCGATTACATCGGGATAGTGGAAAAGTCGCAGATGCCCAGGCTGGAGGAATCAACCGCTGGCTTGCAGAGTGATATCGAGGTATCACTGCACTTTGGCAAAGATGTCCAGAAGTTGACCGTTATGAAAGGCACTGCCCATGCCAAGGTTGACCTGGTTTGCCAACGTTGCGGAGAGACATTCGAACACCTCTGTGAAGCTGAATTTATCTACACTCCGCTGTTCGAAAGAACAAACGAGGAAGAACTGCCGGAAGCTTATGAGCCCATTGAGTTGGACGAAAACGGCGAGATAGATCTTCATCAAATCCTGGAGGATGAACTCATCCTCTCGTTGCCTCAAGTCGCAATGCATTCTCTGGATGCATGCCCGAGAGGAAACATGGAGATGACCTGGGGTGAAATCGAACCTGCTGATGAGCGGCCGAATCCCTTTGCAGTTCTTGAAGAGCTTAAACGTAAGTGAATTTAGGAGTTAGCCTACAATGGCCGTACAACAGAACCGTAAAACCCGTGCCAAGCGTGGCATGCGTCGTTCCCACGATGCGCTGACCACCGCTGCCCTGACTGTTGATCAGACCAGTGGCGAAATTCATCGTCGTCACCACGTGACTGCCGATGGTTTCTACCGCGGTAAAAAGGTAATCGCTTAAGGATTGCCTTTGTCTACGCAAACTGTCGCGCTAGACATCATGGGGGGAGATATTGGCCCCTCGGAAACAGTGCCTGCCGCCGTGCAGGCACTGTCTCTTTTACCCCAGCTAAAACTGATCCTGGTTGGCGACCAGCACCAGACCTCTTCTCTGCTGCAGCAACATGGCTTGCTGAATCATCCGCGCGTTCGTTTCGTACATGCATCCCAAGTGGTTGGCATGGGCGATAAACCGATCGTGGCGCTGCGTACTCTGAAAGACTCCTCCATGCGGGTGGTACTCAATCTGGTGAAAGCCGGTGAGGCCGATGCCTGCGTCAGTGCCGGCAATACCGGTGCGTTGATGGCGATGGCCAAGTGCGTGCTCAAATCCCTGCCCGGGGTAGACAGACCTGCCCTTATCAAGGCGCTGCCCACATTGAGCGGCAAGCGCACCGTGATGCTGGATCTCGGCGCCAACGTCAGTTGCGATGCGGATACCTTGCTGCAGTTTGCCGTGATGGGCTCCGTCGTAGCCGAAAAGGTCGAAGGGATTGCATCCCCCCGTGTTGCCTTGCTCAACATCGGCGAGGAGGAGATCAAGGGCAATGATCTGGTACGCCACAGTGCCGAATTGTTGCGTCAGTGCCACGCGCTCAATTATGTCGGGTTCGTCGAAGGGGATCGCATCTTCAGCGGCGACAGCGACGTGATCGTCTGCGACGGTTTTGTCGGCAATGTCGCCCTCAAGACAGCAGAAGGGGTGGTGCGGATGATGGCCCAGCTGGCCGGATATCCCCGCAAGAAACGCACTTTTCTTGGCCGGATCGCCGGATTTATGTTCAAACGGCGTTTTTCTTACCTGAACCCCGACCAGTATAACGGGGCAAGTCTGTTAGGATTGCGCGGCATTGTGGTAAAAAGTCATGGGCGGGCCGAACGGCGCGCTCTGTGTAATGCGATCCTGCTGGCCGCACAAGAGGCCAAACATCAACTTCCACTGCAAATAGCAGATCGCCTTGAAGCTGTCTTCTCTGACAGGGATCTATAAGAACTCTATGCATAGCAAAATTCTGGGTACTGGCAGCTACCTGCCGAGTTCAGTGCGTACCAACGCCGATCTCGAGCAGATGGTTGAGACCAGTGATGAGTGGATCGTGGAACGCACCGGTATCCGTGAGCGCCGTATTGCCGGGGCTGACGAAACCGTTGCCACCCTCTCTTACCAGGCCGCCCTGCGCGCCCTGGATGCAGCCGGTCTGACCGCTGCCGATCTCGATATGATAGTGCTGGCCACCACCAGTGCTGAAAATGCCTTCCCGGCTGCCGCCTGCGAGCTGCAGGGGCTACTCGGCGTACCGGGCATTCCTGCCTTTGACGTGGCTGCAGCCTGCGCCGGTTTCACCTACGCACTCTCCATTGCCGATCAGTTCGTCAAATCCGGCGCTGCCCGCCATGTGCTGGTCGTCGGGGCCGATGTACTCTCCCGCATGTGCGATCCACAAGATCGCGGCACCATCATCCTGTTTGGTGACGGGGCAGGGGCTGTGATTGTCGGTGCCAGCGAGACGCCGGGTATCCTCTCTACCCATCTTCATGCCGATGGCCGTTATGGCGAGCTGCTCAAGCTGCCTCATCCCCGTCGCGGCATGCCGGGTGCCGAGCTCGAAGCCTACATGTATATGAAGGGCAACGATGTCTTCAAGGTCGCGGTCACCCGTTTGAGCGAGATCGTAACCGAGACGTTGGCCGCTGCTGGCATCGAACCGAGCGAGCTGGACTGGCTGGTGCCGCATCAAGCCAACTTCCGCATCATCAGTGCCACCGCCAAGAAGCTGGGTATGAGCCTCGATAAAGTGGTACTGACCCTCGACAAGCACGGCAACACTTCTGCTGCGTCCGTCCCTGTCGCCTTCGATGAAGGGGTGCGGGATGGCCGGATCAAACCGGGTCAGCTGGTACTGCTGGAAGCCTTTGGCGGCGGTTTTGCCTGGGGCTCGGCGCTGGTTCGCCTCTGATCTTCGGCGGGATGGTGCGCCCATCATCCCGTCACCGATTTCATTTTTGTCTTATCTAAAAGGAATCAATGATGACCCAATTTGCCATTGCCTTCCCGGGACAAGGTTCCCAGTCCGTTGGCATGCTGGCCGAGCTGGCCGAACAACATGCCGTGATCAAGGAGACCTTCGCCGAGGCGAGTCAGGTGCTGGGTTATGACCTGTTTGCCCTGGTGATGAATGGTCCGGTTGAAGATCTGAACAAAACTTGGCGCACCCAGCCTGCGCTGCTGACAGCCTCTGTCGCCCTGTGGCGCCTGTGGCAACAGCAGGGTGGGGCAACGCCTGCCATGATGGCGGGTCACAGCCTGGGTGAGTACTCCGCGCTGGTTTGCAGCGGCGCACTCGATTTTGCCGATGCGGTCAAACTGGTCGAGCTGCGTGGTCTGGCCATGCAGGAAGCGGTACCGGAAGGCACCGGCGCCATGGCGGCCATCATCGGTCTGGATAACGAATCCATCGCCGCCAACTGCGAAAAAGCGGCAGAGGGGCAGGTGGTCTCTCCGGTCAACTTCAACTCCCCGGGCCAGGTGGTTATCGCCGGTCACAAAGAGGCCGTTGAGCGCGCCAACGTGCTGATGAAAGAGTCGGGCGCCAAGCGTGCGCTGCCGCTGCCGGTCTCCGTGCCGTCTCACTGCGCGCTGATGAAACCTGCCGCAGAAAAACTGGCAGCTGCGCTGGACGGGATCGAGATCAAGGTTCCAACCATCGCGGTCATCAATAATGTCGACGTATCCTGTGAACAGGATCCGGCCGCCATCAAGCAAGCGCTGGTACGTCAGCTGTTCAGCCCGGTTCGTTGGACCGAGACTGTCGAGCGGATGGCCAATGAGGGGGTTACCCTCGAGATCGAGATGGGACCGGGCAAAGTGTTGACCGGGCTCGCCAAGCGCATCGACAAGCGCGTGGAAGGTATTCACGCCAACGATGCCGCCTCTTTCGAGCAGGCGCAGGCCCAGATCAAGTAAACAGGAGCAAGAGATGAGCTTTACCGATAAGGTTGTGTTGGTGACCGGTGCCAGTCGTGGCATCGGCCGTGCGATTGCCGAAACATTCGTGGCCCGTGGCGCGAAAGTGGTCGGTACGGCGACCAGCGAGAGCGGTGCCGAGGCGATCAGCGCCTATCTGGGCGACAATGGTTGCGGCATGGCACTCAACGTGACCAGCCAGGAATCCATCGAAGCCGTCTTCGCCGCCATCAAGGCGCGCTTTGGCGACATCGACATCCTGATCAACAACGCGGGGATCACCCGTGACAACCTGTTGATGCGGATGAAAGATGACGAGTGGAACGAGATCATCGATACCAATCTGACCTCGCTTTACCGTCTGAGCAAACCGGTGTTGCGTGCCATGATGAAGAAACGTCACGGTCGCATCATCAGCATTGGCTCCGTGGTGGGAACCATGGGCAATGCCGGTCAGGTCAACTATGCTGCCGCCAAGGCCGGTCTGGTTGGTTTTACCAAATCGTTGGCGCGGGAAGTGGCATCCCGTGGTATCACAGTGAACGCGGTTGCCCCCGGTTTCATCGAAACCGACATGACCCGTGCCCTGAATGACGATCAACGTGCCGGCATCATGAGTCAGGTGCCTGCCGCCCGTTTGGGTGATCCAAAAGAAATTGCCGCAGCTGTGGTATTCTTGGCTTCTGATGAAGCAGCCTATATCACCGGCGAAACCCTGCATGTTAATGGCGGGATGTACATGGTGTAATCAATTTGTCGTGAGATCTGTTCAAATTTGCGATAGTACGCCGAAGTTTGGCACATTTCGTGGTTTGACCAGCGGCAAGCTACTTGCAAACTCACGTCAATTGAATAAACTACCCCAACCAGACGCAAATAGCGTATTTTTAAAGGAAAATTCAGGTCATGAGCAACATCGAAGAACGCGTAAAGAAAATCATCATCGAACAACTGGGTGTTAAAGAGGAAGACGTTAAGAACGCTGCCTCCTTCGTCGACGACCTGGGCGCTGACTCTTTGGATACCGTTGAACTGGTAATGGCGCTGGAAGAAGAATTCGATACCGAAATTCCTGATGAAGAAGCCGAGAAGATCACCACTGTTCAAGCGGCTATCGACTACATCACCGCTAATCAGGAATAAGTTCCTGTTCTGAAAGAAGCGGCCCAAGGGCCGCTTCTTTTGTATTTGTTCCTTTTCAAAACACCTCTCGGAGACTACCTCAGTGTCAAAACGCAGAGTCGTGGTGACCGGCTTGGGGATGCTTTCCCCGGTGGGTAACACTGCCGAATCCAGCTGGCAAGCACTGCTCAACGGGCAGAGCGGCATTTCCCTTATCGAACACTTTGATGCCAGCGAGTTTGCAACCCGCTTCGCAGGTCTGGTCAAGGATTTCGATCCCGAGCAGTACGGTATCAACCGTAAAGACGCTCGCAAGATGGATCTCTTCATTCAATACGGCATCGCGGCCGGTATGCAGGCGCTGGATGATTCCGGGCTGACCATCAATGAAGAGAATGCCGAACGTGTCGGCGTGGCGATTGGCTCCGGTATCGGCGGTCTGGGTCTGATTGAACAGAACCACGAAAGCTTGGTCAACGGCGGCCCGCGCAAGATCAGTCCCTTCTTCGTTCCGTCCACCATCATCAATATGGTGTCCGGTCATCTTTCCATCATGAAAGGTCTGCAAGGGCCGAACATCGCTGTGACCACCGCCTGTACCACGGGTACCCATGCCATCGGTATGGCGGGCCGGATGATCGCTTACGGTGATGCCGATGTGATGGTCGCCGGTGGCGCCGAGAAAGCCTCCACCGCGATGGGGATGGGTGGCTTCGCTGCCGCCAAGGCACTCTCCAACCGCAACGACGAGCCGCAAAAAGCGAGCCGTCCGTGGGATAAAGATCGCGATGGTTTCGTGCTGGGTGACGGTGCCGGTGTACTGGTACTGGAAGAGTACGAACACGCCAAGGCCCGTGGCGCCAAGATCTACGCCGAGCTGGTCGGTTTTGGCATGAGCGGTGACGCGTACCACATGACTGCGCCTCCTGCAGATGGCAACGGTGGCGCCCGCGCCATGAAAAATGCCATCAAGGATGCGGGCATTGCCCCCGAGCAGATTGGTTACATCAACGCGCATGGTACCTCCACCCCGCTGGGTGATGTGGCCGAGCTGCGTGGCATGAAGTCGGTGTTTGGTGAGCACGCCAAATCCCTGATGGTCAGCTCCACCAAGTCCATGACCGGCCACCTGCTGGGTGCAGCCGGTGCCATCGAGGCGATCATCACTGTGTTGGCTCTGCGTGATCAGGTGGCTCCACCCACCATCAACCTGGACAACCCGGATGATGAGTGCGATCTGGATCTGGTGCCCCATGTGGCCAAGCCAGGCAGCTTCGAGTACGCCCTTTCCAACTCGTTTGGTTTTGGCGGCACCAATGGCTCACTGATCTTCAAACGCGTATAATTTGCCGCAGGGCAAAGACACAGGCCCGATACTGCCGGTATCGGGCCTTTTTTATCGGAGGGATCCCTTTGCTTATCAATGGCGTGAAGCTTGATACCATCTCGGCCCATGATCGGGGGCTGGCTTATGGTGACGGTCATTTCACCACCATGGCGGTGAGAGAAGGACAGGTATTGCTGTGGCCAGCGCATCTGGCTCGACTGCAACAGACCAATAGCCGGCTGGGATTGGTTGAACCGGACTGGGATCTCTTGACCCGGGAGGTTGAAGAGATGGTGGCCGAGCAGCCACAATGCGTGGCCAAGGTGATCCTGACCCGCGGCGAGGGGGGGCGGGGCTATGATGGCAGCGGATGTCAGCACACGACCCGGATTGTCAGTCTAGCGCCATTTCCCACTCACTATGGCCAGTGGCAACAGGAGGGGATCGAGATGGTGGTGTGCCGCCAGCGGATCGGTGATGCCCCCATGCTGGCCGGGCTTAAAACCTTGAATCGTCTGGAGCAGGTATTGCTGAAAAGCGAACTTGTCAGCCGAAATGCAGTCGAAGGGATAGTGCTTAACAGTCGCGGTTTTCTCATTGAAGGGGTCAGTGCCAATCTGTTTTGGCGTCGGGGCAAGACGGTGTTTACGCCCGATCTCGCCCGCGGTGGTGTCGATGGCATCATGCGTCGCCAGGTGATGGCGATGTTGAAACAGATGAGTATTGAGTTGCGTGTGGTAGAGGCTCCGCTGGAGTCACTATGGCAGGCGGAAGAGGTGTGGCTCACCAATACCCTGATGGGGATCGTGCCGGTCAATGGCATCGAGGATATTCACTATCCCCCAGCGGTATTGAGTCGCCGTTTACAGGAGCGTTTGGTCATTGAAGTTTAATCGGCTTTACACCCTGCTCGCGGGGGCGGCACTGACGGTAGCCGCTGCCGGGGGCTATGTACATTACAAATGGCAACAGGTAGAGACGCTCACCAACAAGGGGCCGACCCGGCTCTTTACGGTGGAGAAGGGCGCCCATGCGGCGCGCCTGATCGCCGAACTGGGTGAGGGGGAAACCAGCCCCTGGGCGGTGCGGCTCTGGCTGCGCAGCCATCCCGAACTGGTGGCCATCAAATCGGGCACCTATGAAATCAAGGAAGGGGCCCCTCTCAAGGAGACCCTTTCCCTGTTCGCATCGGGCAAGGAGTTTCACTTCAGCCTCACCTTCGTCGAAGGTTCCCGTTTCGAGGATTGGCAAAAGCAACTCTCCAGCGCCCCATACCTTGAGCGGTTGACCGTCGAGCAATCCGAAGCCGACCTGGCGCAGGAACTCGGCATCGAGAATGGCAAGCTGGAGGGTTGGTTCCTGCCGGAAACCTATGCCTATACCACCCATGCCAGCGATCTCTCGATCCTGCGTCGCGCCCATCAGGATATGGAGACTTTCCTGCAGCAGAGCTGGGAGAAACGTCAGGCCAACCTGCCTTACAAGACCCCTTATGAGGCGCTGATCATGGCCTCCATCATCGAGAAAGAGACCGGCCAGCCGGACGAGCGGGCGCAGATCGCCTCCGTATTCGTCAACCGTCTGCGTCTGGGCATGAAGTTGCAAACCGATCCCACCGTCATTTACGGGGTGAAGGATCGCTTCGATGGCAACATTCGCCGCAGCGATCTGACCGACAAGAATCCCTACAACACCTATGTGATCGACGGTCTGCCGCCCACGCCTATTGCCATGCCAGGAAAGGCCTCCATCGAAGCTGCGCTTAACCCCAAGTCGACTGATTATCTCTATTTTGTCGCCAAGGGGGGCGGTGCCCACTATTTCTCCAAGACTCTCGATGAACACAATCGGGCGGTTCGTGAATACATATTGAAGAAACCCTAATGTCTAAATTTATTGTGATCGAAGGATTGGAAGGGGCAGGGAAGAGCTCGGCCGTTCGTTATGTGACCGACTATCTGCAGCGCCACGGCATCAACCGGATCGAGTGCACCCGCGAGCCGGGTGGTACGCCACTGGCCGAGCGGATGCGGGCTATCGTCAAAGAGGTGCACGACGAGCGCCTCACCATCGAGGCGGAATTGCTGCTGATGTATGCCTCCCGGGTACAACTGGTGGAGACCCGCATCAAGCCGGCACTGGCCGATGGTATCTGGGTGGTGGGGGATCGCCACGATCTCTCCTCCCAGGCC
>NZ_JBFOCS010000039.1:0-22853 GCF_040907905.1 Aeromonas sp. s13
TGGTGGAGGGAGAAGGATTCGAACCTTCGAAGGCAGAGCCGTCAGATTTACAGTCTGATCCCTTTGGCCGCTCGGGAACCCCTCCACGGGGTATTTCCTGATTGTCACTACTTTGCACTTGAATGGTGGAGGGAGAAGGATTCGAACCTTCGAAGGCAGAGCCGTCAGATTTACAGTCTGATCCCTTTGGCCGCTCGGGAACCCCTCCCCAAGTGCGAGGCGCATACTATCAGATCCAGAGGCTTTGTGAACCCCTTGATGAGGCATCTGGCAGTAAAAAATGACTGTTCGTCGATTTTTTGATACATCCAGCTCAAAATTCAAGCTTATCAGCAAGTTGTGCGCTGCTTTTCTGCACAAAACAGCATCTGTGCAAGTTGGCGATCGCGCTGAAGACAAGGCAGATAGCAGAAGACCGCCAGCGTCGGCGGTCTTCTCGGGCATCACATCTAGCGCTGGAACGGGTAGATCGAACCCAGTTTCAGGATCTGGGTCAGCTCGTCCAGCGCACTGCGGGACTCCTGCACCAGTGCCGGATCCCGCAGGTCATCGAGGGTCAGGCGGTCGCGGTAGTGGCGATCGACCCAGCCATCGAGGCGGGCAAACTGGCTGTCGTTGATAAGGCAGGCCGGATTGACCGCAGCGAGTTCCTGATCGTTCATGGCGACCCGCAGTCGCAGGCAGGCCGGGCCGCCACCATTACGCATGCTCTGTTTCACATCCATATAGTGGACCGCCTTGATCGGAGTCTCCTGCGTCAGCAGCTTGCCAAGATAGGCCGACACCGCCGGATTATCGCGGCACTCGGTGGGGGCGATAATGGCCATCTCGCCGCTCGGCAGGGTGAGGATCTGGGTGTTGAACAGGTAGGATTTCACCGCATCCAGCACGGATACCTCGGCGGTTGGCACTTCGATAAAGTGCAAATTCCCCTCGCCAAACTTGCCGCGGATCTCGGTCAGTACCGCTTCGGTGTTGAGGAACGCTTGCTGGTGGAAGAAGAGCACGTTCTGGTTGCCCACCGCGATCACATCGTTATGGAATACCCCCTGATCGATCACCTCCGGGTTTTGCTGAATAAACACCACGCTCTCCTCGCCAAGGCCATGCAGGCGGGCGATGGCCTGGCTTGCTTCCAGAGTCTGGCGGGCCGGGTAGCGCTTCGGCGCCGGGCGGGAGTAGTCAAAGGCGCTGCGGCCATAGACAAACAGCTCGACCCCCGCCTCGCCATAGGCACGGCAGAGGCGGGTGTGGTTGGCCGCCCCCTCGTCGCCGAAGTGGTCATTCTCCGGCAGATGGAGGTGGTGGCTGAAGTGGCGATCGTTGTTGAACACTCCGCGCAGGATACGGCCCGTGACGTCGGGCTCCAGGGAGCGGTGAAACTTGTTGGTCAGGTTGGCGGGGGTGAAGTGAATGCGGCCATCCTGGGTATCGGCACTGGGAGAGACGGTGGCGGCATTGGCGGTCCACATGCTGGAGGCTGAATAGCAGGCAGCCAGTACGGCGGGAGCCTGTTTGGCGGCCTGTTCCAGCACCCGGGCATCGTTGCCGGTGAAGCCGAGGCGGCGCAGGGTAGCGAGGTCGGGACGCTCTTGTGGCGCCAGTACCCCCTGGGTCATGCCAAGCTCGGTCAGCGCCTTCATCTTGCGCAGTCCCTGTTTGGCGGCCTCTTTCGGATTGGAAGCCTCCTGGGCATTGCTCTGGGAGGCAACATTGCCGTAGGAGAGGCCGGCATAGTTATGAGTCGGGCCGACCAGACCGTCGAAATTGACCTCGAAGTGCTTCATTGAGTACATCCTTTCGATTTTTATGATGGGTAGCGGTTCCTTCCGCGCACAATGCGTCGGGGTTGGGCCATTATAAAGAGATTTTATGTTTTTGTAACAAGCCGGTAACCAGCAGACGTTTTTATGTCGTTTCAGATATAAAAAGAGGGGCGGTATGGCAGAAAATTGAAAAAGCGGTTGCGTCCGGCCTGTTGCCTTCGCATTAATAAATAAAGAAGCAATAAAAGAAGCCGTGTGGTTCGGGCTGGTCAGGCAAATTTGCTCACAAGATTGCTTTTTCGCGCCAAATCTCTTATACAGCCCCACAAAACCGCACACCAACCCCGTCGGGTGCAATGAGGATAATAGTTACAGCATGGGCAAATCACTGGTCATAGTGGAGTCTCCGGCCAAGGCCAAGACGATCAACAAATATCTGGGCAAGGACTACGTGGTGAAATCCAGCGTTGGTCATGTTCGCGATCTGCCCACCAGCGGCAGCGCCAGCACCGAGCCCAAGAAACCTGTCATTCGCGGCATCAAGTTGAGCGAATCCGAGAAGGCTGCCAAGGATCGCAAGGCCCTGTTTGCCCGGATGGGTATCAATCCGACCGCTGGCTGGCAGGCCAACTACCAGATTTTGCCCGGCAAGGAGAAGGTGGTCAGCGAGTTGCAAAGTCTGGCCGAGAAAGCCGACACCATCTATCTCGCAACCGACTTGGATAGAGAAGGAGAAGCGATCGCCTGGCACCTGCGCGAGATCATCGGTGGCGATGACAGCCGCTACAAGCGCGTGGTGTTCAACGAGATCACCAAGAGCGCCATCAAAGAGGCGTTCGCCCAGCCGTCCGAACTCAATATTGACCGCGTTAATGCCCAGCAGGCTCGTCGTTTCCTCGACCGAGTGGTGGGTTACATGGTCTCCCCGCTGCTGTGGAAAAAGCTGGCCCGCGGTCTCTCCGCCGGTCGGGTGCAGTCTGTTGCGGTGCGTCTCATCGTCGATAAAGAGCGCGAAATCAAGGCGTTCGTTCCGGTCGAGTTCTGGGATCTCAATGCCGACCTGCTGACCGCCGACAAGAGCGATCTGCGGATGGAAGTGGTCAGCCGCAACGGGGCCGACTTCAAGCCGGTGACCCAGGCCGAGACCTTTGCCGCTGTCGCAGCCCTGGAAGGGGTCGACTACAAGGTGGTGAACCGGGAAGACAAGCCGACCGGCTCCAAGCCATCCGCGCCGTTTATCACCTCCACCCTGCAGCAGGCGGCCTCTACCCGTCTGAGCTTCGGGGTCAAGAAGACCATGATGATGGCCCAGCGTCTCTATGAAGCGGGTTACATCACCTATATGCGTACCGACTCCACCAACCTCAGCAAAGAGGCGGTTGAAGCGGTGCGTGAATATATCGGCGAGCAGTATGGCGCGGCCTATCTGCCAGCCGAGCCGAATCTGTATGGCGCCAAGGCCAATGCTCAGGAAGCGCACGAGGCGATCCGTCCCTCCAACGTACAGGTGACAGCCGAGATGCTGGAAGGGATGGAGCCGGATGCCATGCGTCTTTACGATCTCATCTGGCGTCAGTTTGTTGCTTGCCAGATGACCCCGGCTCAGTACGACTCCTCCACCCTGACTGTCAAGGCGGGCGAGTTCGAGCTCAAGGCCCGTGGTCGTACCCTGCGCTTCGCCGGTTGGACCAAGGCCCTGCCGCCGATGGGTCGCAAGGGCGAAGATAGTCAGCTGCCGGCGGTGACCGTGGGCGAGGTGCTGAAGCTGATCAAGCTGGATCCGCGCCAGCACTTCACCAAGCCGCCTGCCCGTTTCACTGAAGCTGCGCTGGTGCGCGAGCTGGAAAAACGCGGCATCGGCCGTCCGTCAACCTACGCCTCCATCATTTCCACCATCGTTGATCGCGGTTATGTGCGGGTCGAGAGCCGCCGTTTCTTTGCCGAGAAGATGGGCGAGATTGTCACCGATCGTCTGGTGGAGAACTTCGTTGAGCTGATGAACTACGAGTTCACCGCCAAGATGGAAGACAAGCTCGATGGCATCGCCGAAGGGAGCCTGGAGTGGAAGAAGGTGCTGGATGCCTTCTACGCTGAGTTTACCCAGGAGCTGGAGAAGGCCGACAAGGCGCCCGAAGAGGGCGGCATGCGTGCCAACCAGATGGTGATGACCGACATCGACTGCCCGGATTGCGGCCGCAAGATGGGTATTCGTACCGCCACCACCGGCGTGTTCCTTGGTTGCTCCGGCTATGCTTTGCCGCCGAAAGAGCGCTGCAAGAAGACCATCAACCTGGTCTCTGCCGACGAGTTTGTCTCCGCCACTGACGGTGAAGAGGCGGAAACCGAAGCGCTGCGCGCCAAGCACCGCTGCGGTGTCTGTGGCACTGCGATGGATGCCTACATCATCGATGACAGCCGCAAGCTGCACGTCTGTGGTCGCAACCCGGACTGCGATGGCTACGAGATCGAGAAGGGCCAGTTCAAGCTCAAGGGCTACGAAGGGCCGAGCATCGAGTGCGACCGTTGCGGAGCCGAGATGCAGCTCAAGAACGGCCGTTTCGGCAAGTACATGGGCTGCACCAACGAGACCTGTAAGAACACCCGCAAGATCCTGAAAAACGGCGACATCGCGCCGCCGAAGGAGGATCCGGTGCCGCTGCCGGAGCTCAAGTGCACCCAGTCCGATGCCCACTTCGTGCTGCGTGACGGTGCTGCCGGTCTGTTCCTGGCGGCCAGCAACTTCCCCAAATCCCGCGAGACCCGCGCGCCGCTGGTGGAAGAGCTCAAGCGCTTCAAGGATCGCATCTCTGCCAAGCACAAATATCTGGCCGGTGCCCCGCTCACCGATCCGGACGGCAACCCCGCCATCGTACGTTTCAGTCGCAAGACCAAGGAGCAGTACGTGATGAGCGAGGTCAACGGTAAGGCGACCGGTTGGACCGCTCACTACGACAACGGTACCTGGCAAGAGAGTTTGCCAAAGGCTAAAAAAGCCTGATGAAAAGAGGCCCCGACAAGGGGCCTCTTTGCTTATGGATAGCGGTATACTGAGACAGCTGCAAGGAGTGCAGCTGTCGTCAATCGCGAAGTAGACAAGGAGGTTGAGATGGAGATTAACGAGATCCGGCCAGGCATGAGCTGCATGACTCGGGAAGGGGCGGCCTATGTGCTGGAGGTGGACCGACAGAGCTTGCTGGTGCTGCTGCAGCGCGCGGATGAGACCATACCGGTGCAGGTGCGCAGCGACGAGATCCTGGCGCCGCTGGAGTGATCCGGCTGTGACCCCCTCAAAACGGCAGTAGAAAAAGCAGCTCGGCCAGATCGGGCTGCCATTGCCACTCCTTCATTCTGACCCGCCCACCGATCACCACGACCCCCTCCTGCTGCAGGCGTCCCGTCTGTTCGGCAAAGCCTGGCGATCCTTTCGGTAACGAGATGGTGCCCGCTGCGCCCAGCACCCGATGCCACGGCAGGACCTTGTCGGTTTCCCGCAGCACCTTGCCTACCAGTCTTGCCCGTCCGGGCAGCCCCGCCAGATCGGCCACCTGACCATAGCTGACCACCCGGCCTGCCGGGATCAGGGCGATGATCGCTTCGATACGGGCCGTTTTGTTCAATGGGGATGGACTTGGTTCAATGCTCATAGACCCGATTCGTCAAAAACAACAGAAGCGCCATTGTGGCGCTTCTGTCATGGGGCTGGCAATGATTCAGCCGAAGGTCTGGCTAAGCCCCTTCAGTTGCTTGGCCCGTTCCAGCAGAGCCTGACTGGAGTGATCGACATCCAGCATCTTCTGACTGTTGGCATGGGAGTACTCGGAGATCTGGTGGATACTGCGGCTGATCTCCTCCACTACAGCTTGTTGTTGCTCTGCAACGGTGGCGATCTGGGTGGAGTGTTCGGTGACCAGCTCTATCTCTGCCAGCACGGTATGGAGGCTGCTGGCGCCCTGGCGGGTCATCTCGGCACATGCGCGGGTCTGTTGCAGGTTCTCCTGCATCATCCCCTTCCAGCGTCCCAGCGTATGCTGGATCTGCTTGATGCTGCCCTGGATCTGCTCGGTCGCCTTGTGGGTGCGGGTCGACAGGGTACGCACCTCGTCGGCCACCACCGCAAAACCACGGCCCTGCTCCCCGGCTCGAGCCGCTTCGATGGCCGCGTTGAGGGCCAGCAGGTTAGTTTGCTCGGCGATGCCCTGGATCTCGCCCATGACACTGCCAATCCGTTCGGATTCGCTGGCGAGCTCTACCGCCGAGTTGAACGCCAGCTCTGCCTGTTTGGCGAGCTGTTCGATCTGTTGCTCGGTCTGGTTCAACTGCTGGTTGGTTTGTTCACAACGATTGCGAGCTTCGTTGACCTGACCGTTGGAGTCCTGAATGTTGCGGGCGATCTCGTGAGCTGTGTTGGCCATCTGAGTCATAGCCGTAGCCATCTGCTGGGTCTGGGCATCTTGCTCGTTGATATCGAGACAGGCCTGATGAGAGGCCTGCTTCAAATTGATGGCTAGGGTTTGCAGAGGTGCCGTGGCATCGTTGATCCGCCCCAACACGGTTCGGATGCGGGCCTGCAGCATCTTGATATGAAAATCGGCAATGGCGCCGGGGTTGTCACCGGAGTAGACCAGTCGGGTCAGACTGTCGTATTCACGGCCCAGTTGCTGCAGATAGTGGGGCAGGGCAAAGAGCTCGCGCCAGTAGGCTCCGCCAATAAGCAACAGGGGCAGCAGCATCAGCAGGACGGTCATAGCCCCTTGGCTGGCGAAGGTCCAGCCCATCATGCCGAGCAGCAGCAGGGTAATGGCCGGGGGGCGTACTTTGGCAAGAGAGGGGAGGTTGCTGCTGTTGCCGCGCTCGGCCTTGAGCAGGGCTTGGTAGGTCTGAGCGGCGATGCGTTTGAATTGGGGCTCGGGCTTGCAGCGTACCGACTGGTAGCCGCTGATCCTGTTGCCTTCATAGATGGGGGTCACATAGGCATCTACCCAGTAGTAACGGCCATCCTTGCAGCGGTTTTTTACCATACCGCGCCAGGGTTTGCCCTCCTTGAGGCGGGCCCAGAGATCGGCGAAGGCGGCCTTGGGCATGTCGGGGTGGCGTACCAGATTGTGATTGTGTCCCACCAGTTCATCGACCGGGTAGCCTGCGATGTCGCAGAAGGCCGGGTTGGCGTAGGTGATCACCCCGCGCAGGTCAGTGGTGGAGACCAGTTGTACGTCGGCAGGAAACTCCACTTCGCTGTCCAGGGTATGGACGTCTCTGCGGGTCATAGGAATACGCTCCGATGTTCTTGTTGATAATGTTGTCGTTGTTATTGTGGCAGATCTGGAGGTGGCCGCAGGCTCGCGCCAGCAGGAGGCAGACCAGCTTCATTGGGGGCTGGATTTTGCCAATAATGGCGGATGAATGGTAGGGGGAAGTTGATGTTTTGTTGGCTAATCGTAAAAAAGGCGGCCGATTGGCCGCCAAAGTAGAGACAACATTACCTCTGTGGCATCCGGTAGCGCACCTGCAACTGATCGAGGATCTGCAGCTGACCCGACAGGCGGGCTGCGAAGTGCTCCCAGCCCTTGTAGGCGGGATCGCTCCAGGCCACCTCGGCCGTGGCCAGCATACGCGGGAACAACATGTAGTCGAGACGATCACGGCTGGTGATCAATTCTGACCACAAGGGGCTCAGCACCCCGAGGATGTTATCGTTGGCATGGAAATCGGCTGGGGCAGGGTCACACGCGTAGATCTGCTCCAGATTGAGGGTCCCCGCCCAGTAGAGGCCGGGTTCATGAATATCGGCGCTCCAGGCGAGATCGAGATAGAGGAACTGGGCGGGCGCCATCACCACCGGATAACCGGCTGCGGCTGCGTCCAGCCCCGCCTGAAAGCTGGTCCAGGCACAGATGGCCGCTTTGCGGCTCACCTTGTCGCCATGCAGGATCTCCTCCCAGCCGATCATCTGTTTGCCTCTGGCGGCCAGATAGCGCTGACAGTGGCGCAGCAGATGGCCCTGCAGCTCACGGCAGTCGGCGTAGCCCTGCTCGGTCATCAGCTGCTGGCAAGCGGGGCTGTCGGTCCAGACCCCGGTCGGCACCTCGTCCCCCCCCATGTGGATCTGCGGGCCGGGGAAGAGTTCGCACACCTCGTCCAGCACGGCCTCCAGGAAGCGGTAGGTGCCGGGCAGGGCGGGGTTGAGCACGTTGTCATCGAAATGCTGAACCGAGCGGTAGCGGGAGTGATCTGCCGTTTCGATCAGCAGCTCGGGCAGCGCCTTGATGGCGGCGTGACAGTGGCCCGGGATGTCGATCTCGGGAATGACGGTGATGCCGAGCTCACTGGCATAGCTCACCAGCTCCTTCACCTCGCTCTGGGTGTAGTAGCCGCCATAGGGCTCGGCGCCGCCACTGAGCTGGGGGCCGATCGCCAGATTATGGCCGCGCCAGGCACCCACGTCGGTCAATGCCGGGAAGGCCTTGATCTCGAGTCGCCACCCCTCGTCATCGGTCAGATGCCAGTGGAAGCGGTTGAACTTGTAGAGGCTCATCAGCTTGAGCAGGCGCTTGATGGTTGCCGGAGTGTGGAAGTGGCGGGCGCAGTCGAGAAAAATGCCGCGAAAGCCAAAGCGCGGGGCATCCTCCAGCGTGACGCAGGGCAGGCTCTCGCCGTGCTGCAGATACCACTGGGCTAGCGTGACCAGCCCATGACGCCAGCCCGCTTCGTCGGCGGCGGCAATCACCACCTTCTGCGGCGTGATGGTGAGTTGATAGGCTTCGGGGGCCAGTTTGGCCTCGGTCAGCCGGATTTCAGCGTCGTGATCCTGCTCCAGCGCCAGCGACGTCAGCTCGTTAAAGTGGGCCAGCAATTTCGGTACATCGCGGGGAGCGCTGACATGAGCCCGCTCGGCCAGCCGGAAGTTCCCCTCCAGCAGTACCAGATGGGCCGGTTGCGGCACTATGCCGGGCAGAGGCTCGACATCCGGCAGATCGGGGCGGGTTACCGGCGGGTTTTCCAGTCCGAGATCCTGAGCTGCCAGCGTCACCGGCAGCAGCTGGGCACCCGTAGTCGCCTCCGGCAAGCTGAGGAAAAAGCCCTGCGGCATGTCGGAGAGCTTCTTGATAGGGGTCTGGCGGCAGCAAAAGCGCAGCTCGCAGCTGCCAGCGTTCGGGACAATCACCTTGTAGCTGCCGCTCTGGCGCTCCAGCTCGCCCCCTTGCAAGGAATCGGGGTCGATATGGCGAGCCAGACAGAAGTGCAGCTTCCACCGGGTATCCGGCATGTGGGAGAGGGTGAAAGTGAACCAGACATCCTCGCCGTCACGTCGGGCTACCTGGGTGTGGATCAGGGGTGTAGACATGGAAAATCCTCTGATTGGGCAAACAGGATGGCGCCATCGAGCGCATCTGCCTGGGGGGGGATCAGGTTGAGCTGGCCGAGACGGGGAGCGAGGCGGGTGCCAATCCCCCCCAGCAGGGCGATCTGGCTGGCACCGAGCTGGGTCATCCCCTCCAGCAGGATCCGCAGCTGTTCGTGGGTTTCGTCCAGCAGCTGGTTGGCGAGCTCGTCGCCATCGCTGGCGGCATCGAATACCCAGGGGGCAAAGTGGCCATAGTCGGCCGGAATGGCGCGAGCGGCCCAGCGCACTACTTCCGCCTGATCCCGCTTGAAGCGATCCATCAAGCGGATGGCGAGGGTGCTGGGAGGCAGAATGCCGTCGTGGCAGAGCAGGGATTGCTGGATGGCGCGCAGCCCCAGCCAGGCGCCACTGCCTATGTCTGAAATGGGGAAGCCGCGGCCGGAGCAGGTGCGGATCTGCCCCTCCTGATAGACCAGCCCCACCGACCCGGTACCTGCGATCAGAATGGCCCCCTCACGGCCGCCAAAGGCGCCGAGGCAGGCACCGAAGGCATCGGAGGTAAGCCTGACGCTGGCAAAGGGGAAGGGCATCTCGAGCAGGGCGTGATAGCAGTCGGCCAGCTCGGCGGAGGCGAGCGCCAGCCCGACCCCCATCTGCTGTTCGCTCTCGATGCCGAGCCCTGCGGCAAGGCGAGCGCTGGCGATGGCGGCCAGCACATTGGCGTGGGCATGGGGGATGCCCAGCTCCAGATTGGAGCCGGCCGCGCGCCCCTCTCCGAGCAGCTTGCCCGCCCGATCCCGAATGCGGGCGCGGGTGTGGGTGCCCCCGCCATCGACGCCGACCCAGTACTCAATCATGGCGACCTCCCTGCTCATGTCGATCACTCTGGGCATTTTGCCAGCTGATGGCCAGGGCAAACCAGGCGGCGTGAGGGATCCACTGCTCACCCCAGCGCCAGTTCTGATCCAGCCGATCCTTGTACTCCTCCGGAATAAAGGCCACCTCATTTTCGTCATCGAATCCGGCGGTAATGCCGTTGCAGATGCCCCCCTGCGCATTGGGATACCCGGCGGTATAGGCGGGGTTGTTGATGCCGTGGCCCGCCAGCATGCAGGCGTTGAAGGGGTTCTGCCCGAGGATCCAGTCGAGTTGGCGCTGGCCATAGGTGAGCAGCGGCTGGCTCTGGCGGGGGAAGTGACGGGCGCCAGCAAAGGCCATAGCCGCCAACGATGCGAGGCGGGCATTCTCCCCCTGCCACCAGTAACCGGATTCGTTGTTGTGGGGCATAAAGAAGCTGACGCGCGGCGCTTCATCCACCCCTTTGACATATTGGCGGGCGAGGGAGAAGGGGTTGCCCGCGCGGGCGCAGAGCGCCAGCTCGGCGGCCAGCGCCTGCTCCACCACGGTTTGTACCCTAGCCTTGTATTCCTGATCCGGCTCTACCCCCAGATATTCCAGCAGCGCCAGCACCGGCAGGCCTGCCTCGGCGGCGTGGTAGTAAGGGCGCGAGCCATCCTCGTTGGCCGACCAGTAGTGACCCAGCTCAGGATGAGGGCGCTGGCGGGCGCAAAGCTTGCTGGCACGGACTCTCGCCTCATTGAGCCACTCGGAGCCGAAGGTGCGGGTCAGCTCTACCGCTGCCAGCAGGGCGCAGTAGTCGTCGATGATGTTTTCGACCCCGTCATCCAGATAGGAGAGGTTGTGTTCACGCAGATGCAGGTAGCCGCGTTTGGCCGCCTCAGCGTAGCGGCTGGCATCGAAGTCGCCACTGACGCTCTCGCGGGCAGCGCGGGCCAGCGCGGCGATGGCCATGCCGCCCCCTTGGCGAAAACCCGCCTGCCAGTTGGCGGACTTGAGCCCCTGCTGAGTGGCATAGGCGCACAGCTCGCGCTGGGCGGGATCCTTGCTCCACTTGTCGAACAGGGTCATGTAGAAGAAGCCCGACTCATCCTGCATCCGGCAGAGGAAATCGGCGCCGTGCAGCGCCTCGTCATTGAGCCGCTTGCAGAGGTTCACCCCGTCGATATCGCGGCGCGGGGCCAGCAGTTCCCGGCACTTGAGCAGGGCCCACACCACCATGGGGGTCTGCTGGGGGTTGAGGTAGTTGGCGTAGGAGAGGTGGCTCAGGTACTTGCTCATGTCGCCGCTGGCATCGAACCAACCGCCGTGCACATCTTTGTGCTGGTCGGTGCCAAACAGGCGGGCGCTGCGGTCGGCCCGATCGAAGGTGCCGCTGGCGCGCTGCCCCTTGAAGTAGTGAATGACGTCCGAGAGGCAGCGGCTGGCCAGCAGATCCTGGCCGATGGCAAAGCGGGTCGAGCGGGCTATGCCTTGGGCAGTGATCGCCTCCAGCCGATAGTGGCCGGGCTCCTTGAAGGCGGAGAAGTCGGCACGCCAGTAAGCGCGGCCTTGCCAGCCGGGGACGCTGCCCGCCGGTTGCAGCGGGGTTTCAAACAGGATCTGGCCATCGTCGAGGCGTTGCAGCCTGACATAGCCGCCGAGATCAGGGGCGGGGGAGGTTTGCAACAGGGCGACCTTGTGTCCGTCGCACTCGTAGCCCACCTGATTGATCAAGAGTTCCATCAAGGTATTACTCCTGTGGTTCACCGCCGGGCGGTGAGGCACATCACGGGGCTGTGGCCGCCCCGTATCGAGGCATGGCCGGACAGGGTTGTCCGGCCGGTCTAAGGCTCACCCTCACTCGTAGAGGTAGCAGCGCACGAAGTGGTTGTCGGCAAGCTTGGTGATGGGGGGCAGCGCCTCCTTGCAGCGGGGCATCGCCTGATTGCAGCGCCCGGCAAAGGGGCAACCACAGGATTCCGGCGTCCAGAGCGGGATCTCCCCCTTGCGGCCGCCCTCCAGCTCGGCGTGGATGCTCTTCTCCGGATCGGGCACCGCCGAGATGAGCAGCTGGGTGTAGGGGTGCTGCGGGTGGTGCAGGATCTCGTCCACCTCGCCCCACTCCACCATGTGCCCTACATACATCACAGCCAGATCTTCCGCCACATAGCGGGCGGTGGCGATGTCGTGGGTGATGTAGAGCATGGAGACACCGAGCTCATTCTTCATCTGCTCCATCAGGTTGAGGATGCCGATGCGAATGGAGACGTCGAGCATGGAAGTCGGCTCGTCCGCCAGCACAACCTCCGCCTCCACTGCCAGATTGCGGGCGATGTTGACCCGCTGGCGCTGGCCGCCGGAGAGCTGGTGCGGATACTTGGCCGCCGTCGCCTTGGCGGGGGTGAGCCCCACCTTCTCCAGCAGGGCGTAGACCATGTCGGGCAGCTCTTTTTTGTCGATCACCTTGCTGTGCAGCAGCAGGGGGCGGGCGATGTGGTGATAGATGGTGTGGGTCGGGTTGAGCGAACCGAATGGATCTTGCCACACCATCTGCACGCTCTGGCGATAGTCCAGCAGGGCAGTGCCCTTGTTGAACTCCTCCAGATCGTGGCCGCGATAGAGAATGCGCCCGGCACTGAGCTTGTACATCTTGGCGATGATCTTGGCGATGGTGCTCTTGCCGGAGCCCGACTCCCCGACCACCGCCAGGGCGCGACCCCGGTGCAGGTTGAAGGTGATGTCGGAGAGCGCCCGCATCTTGCCACTCTTGATGGCATTGGAGTTGATGGGGAAGTCCTTGTAGAGGTGCTGGACTTCGATGATGGGTGCATCGGTTTTGGCGATTTGCATGACAGACATCCTTAACAGCCAGCGGCCTTGTCCAGATAGATCACGGAATCTTGTTGCAGCCCCTGCTCCTCATAGAGGTGGCAGGCGGTCTGTTGCCCGGGGCGGATCTCGGCCAATCTGGTGTACTCCTGACGGCAGCGATCGTGCACCTTGCCGCAGCGGGCCTGAAAGCGGCAGCCGACCGGCACCTCCAGCAGGTTGAGCGGGGTGCCCGGGATCCCTTCCAGCACCTTCTTCGGCCCGTGCAGGGGCGGGAAGGAGTTGCCGAGCCCTCTGGTATAGGGGTGTAGCGGCGCAGTCAGGATCGCCTTGGAGGGAGCGACCTCCACCAGTTCACCGGCATACATGATGCCGATGCGATCGCAGAACTCCACCATCAGGGAGAGGTCGTGGGTGATGAACAGAATGGAGAAGTTGAACTTCTCTTTCAGGGCATAGACCTTCTGCAGGATCTCCCGCTGTACCACCACATCGAGCGCCGTGGTTGGCTCATCCATGATGAGCAGCTCGGGGTTGAGCGCCATGGCGATGGCAATCACCAAGCGCTGGCGCATGCCGCCGGAGAACTGGTGCGGGTAATCCTTGAGCCGGCTCGGGTGGATATCGACGATGGTGAGCAGCTCTTGGGCGCGCTTGATCGCCTCGTAACGGGTCATGCCGGGGTTGTGGGCCAGCAGCACGTCGCAGAACTGCTCCTCCATCCGCAGCACAGGGTTCAGGGCGTTCATGGCGGACTGGAACACCACCGACACCTGTTGCCAGCGATAGGAGCGCAACCGCTCGTCGTTGTAATGGAGGATGTTCTCCCCCTTGAACAGGATCTCGCCACCGCTGATGTAGGCGGGCGGCTTGTGCAGCCGGGCCACCGAGAAGGCGACGGTGGATTTGCCGCAACCCGACTCACCGGCGAGACCGAAGATCTCGCCCTGTCTGATATCGAAGCTCACCGAGTTGACGGCGCGCACGTCGCCATTTTCGGTGATGTAGTCGACGCAAAGATTGCGTACTGACAGCAGGGGATGCTTGTTCATGCTGTCTTCTCCTGTGCGGCAGAGAGTGGTGTTGCGACCGGGGTGGCAAGTTTCTTCCAGCGGCTCAACCCTTTGTGGGAGCGCAGCTGCGGGTTGGCAATCTCGTCGATGGCGAAGTTGAGCAGGGCCAGACCGGCACCCAGAGTGGCGATGGCAAAGCAGGGAGCCAGGATCTCCCACCAGGCGCCGACCAGAATGGCGCTGGAGGTCTGGGCGTTGTAGAGCATGATGCCCCAGCTCACCACAGTCGGGTCGCCAAGCCCCAGGAACTCCAGGGTCGCTTCGGTGACGATGGCGTAGATGATGGAGCCGATGAAGCTCACCCCGATGATGGAGATGAGGTTGGGCAGGATCTCCACCAGAATGATGCGCCAGGCCGGCTCGCCCAGCACTTCTGCGGCGATGACGAACTCCTTCTCGCGCAGGGCCAGGGTCTGGGCACGGATGACCCGCGCGCCATAGGCCCACGAGGTCAACCCTATTATCACGGCAATCACTGCCGGTGACGCCTCCCCGATAAAGCTCGCCAGCACCAGTAGCAAGGGGAGGTTGGGGATCACCAGCACCACGTTCATCAGGAAGGTGAGGCACTCATCCACCAGACCGCCGAAGTAACCGGCGGTGATGCCGATGGCAACGGCCAGGGTGCAGACCAGCAGGCCTGCGCTGAAGCCCACCAGCAGCGAAATACGGGCGCCGTTGGTGAACTGGGCCCAGATGTCGTGGCCCATGCGGGTTGAACCCATCACGAACTCGGCACTGGGCGGCTGGTGCGGGCGAGCCACCCGTTTAGTCGGCTCGTTGCTGGCCAGAATGGGGGCAAAGAGGGCCATCAGTACGAAGGCAACCACGATGGCGAGGCCACAGGCAGCCTTCTTGTTGCCCAGCAGGATTTTGAGAATGGTCGGCATACGCATCTTATTTGCCTCCTGTACGCAGACGGGGATCCAGGAAGACGTAGAGCACGTCGGCCAGGAAGTTGAAGCTGAGCATGGTGATGGTCATGATGAGCAGCTGCCCCTGAATGAGCGGGTAGTCGCGGGCCAGAATGCCCTGATAGAGGGTCAGGCCCAGGCCGGGATAGTTGAAGATCACTTCGGTGATGAGAGAGCCACCGATGACGAAACCGAGCGCCATGGAGAGGGCGGTGACGCTGGGCAGAATGGCGTTGCGGGCGCCGTAGTTGAAGATCACCCGGTTGCTGGAGAGCCCCTTGGCCTTGGCCATGGTGATGTAATCCTCGCCCAGCAGGTTGATCATGTTGTTGCGCATGGTGATGAGAAAGCCCCCCACCTGCACCACAGCCAGGGTCAGCACCGGCATGATGGCGTGGGTCATGATGCTCTTGATGTGCTCCCAGCCCCAGTCAGCCTTGATCTCCGGGCTGTAGGCGTAGCCGATGGGCAGCCATTCGAGGCTGACCCCGAACAGGAACAGGGCGAGCAGGGAGACCACCACCGGCGGAATGGCCTGCATCACCAGGGTGAGCGGGGAGAGAATGCTGTCCATCCGGCCGCCGCGATACCAGGCGGCAAAGATGCCGACGATGGAACCGATGGAGAAGCTCAGGATGGTGGAGGTGCCGACCAGAAACAGGGTCCAGCCGATGGCACGGCCCAGCACGTCAGAGACCTGCTGCGGGTAGAAGCGCACCGAGGTGCCGAGATCCCAGGTGAAGACACTCTTCACATAGGTGAGAAACTGGGTGCCGATGGGGCCGTCGACAAAGCCGAAGGTGGCTTTGAGCGCTTCCAGGGCGGCGGGTTCCATCATGGCGCCAGCGCGGGCAAACATCACGGAGACAGGATCCCCTGGCATGGCACGGGGTAACAGGAAGTTGATGGTGGCGGCTACCAGAAAGGCAACCAGGTAGAAGGAAAAGCGTCTCAGTATGAATCCCATGATAGTACCTTTTACTGCAAGTCTGCCCCGCGTCGGGTATAGCTACCCCAACCCCGGCGGTGCCGGGCAAGAAGGGGATTAACGGGGAAGATGGCCCCCCGCAGGGGGCCGGGATTGTTTAGCTGTTTGGCTTGAGGGACAACACGTGCAGCAGACGCTCAGGGGTGTCCGGGTGGAGCTGAGGTTTGGCTACCGGGTTATCAGCACTGAACCAGCCGTTGAAGCGCTTGGTGCTGTACTCATACCAGGTCGGGTTGTTGAAGACCGGAATGATGGTCTGGTTGGCACCAACACGATCCTGGATGGCGAACATGATCTCCTTCTGCTTGGCCGCATCGGCGGTCTGGGTGAAGTCATCGATCAGCTTGTCGAGTTCGGGATCCTTGTAACGGGGCGCGGCGAAGCGGTTGCCACGGTCACCCATGTTGCGGGAGTGGAACGCGGTCTCGAAGTACTTGTGCGGGTTGGCACCGGCAAAGTAACCCTGCAGGGCGACATCGAAGTCACCGGTGATCAGGTTCTCGGTCCAGACAGTCGCTTCCGGGGTGGCGGTCTTGGCATTCAGGCCTAATGCCTGCAGCCCTTCTACACCGATCTGTACTGTGTTGACCCAGTCGGTCCAGCCGTTCGGTACCAGTACCTTGAACTCGATCTTTTTGCAGCTCGGAGTGTCGAGAAACTTGTCGCCGTCACAATCCTTGTAGCCTGCCTCTTTCAGTAGTGCCTTGGCCCCTTCCAAGTCGAACTTGTTGTACTTGCCGTACTTCTTGTCCACTTCCGGGTTGTTCCAGGAGTCAAAGGCTTTGCCCAGACCTGACGGGTACTCGTTGACGGTCGGGTAGCCGTAGCCCGCGATATCCACCATGGACTGGCGGTCCATCGCCATGGAGAAGGCGCGGCGGAAGTTGATGTCGTTGAAGGCTTCGTTATTGCCCGGGTTCTTGGTCTGGAAGTTGACGTTGAACGCCACGGTACCGGAGGCCGGGAACCAGTATTTGTTGTTTTTCGGATCGTTGCCGACGTAGAGGCGCTCGATATCCGGTACGAAGGAGCCAAACCAGTCGATGTCACCCTTCATGACAGCCGCCAGCACCTGGTCGTTGGTGGCCATCTGCGGCATACGCAGACAGTCGATAGCGAGGTTGGCGTTATCCCAGTAGTGCGGGTTGCGGCACTGGGTATAGAGCTGGGCGGAGAAGTTGTCCACTTCGGTGAAGGGGCCAGTACCAACCGGCTTGTCGTTGGTGAAGGCAACCGGATCTTTCACCGATTTCCACTGATGCTCCGGCACGATAGGTACCAGCACCAGGTCGTTCACCACGTTGGTGTTGACCTCGGTCAGGTCGAATTTGACCTTGTTGGGGGCCAGCTTCTCGACGCTCTTGATCTGGGTCCAGATTGAGCGCTCATCCAGCGCCTTGTTGGCCTTGACCAGATTGAAGGAGAAGATGATGTCATCGGCATCAAAGGCTTCGCCGTCAGACCACTTCACGCCATCACGCAGATCGAAGGTGACGGATTTCAGGTCATCGCTGAACGCATAGTTGGTGGCCAGACGATAGACGGGTTTGCCCCCTTGCATATCGTTGAAGATCACCAGCGGTTCATAGATGAAGTGACGGGTGGTGTGCAGCAAGCCCGCTTGCAGGAAGGGGTTGAAGTTCTTGACCCAGGCGGTTTCCTGCTGTGCGACCATGGTCAGCACGGTTTTGTTTTCTGCGGCCATGGCGTTACCGGCGGCACCGGCAAGCATCATGGTTCCCAGCATTACAGCGGTAGAGATTTTGGATACTTTGGCAAGCATATGTTTTCCTTTCTTATTTTTTGGCATTCCCGAGGGTTCGCCTTGTTTTGTGTGAGCACCGGTTTCGCATGCTGATGAAATCGGCCCTCTGTGTTGGTCAGGTGTCTAACCTTTGTCGTTCTGTTTTCCAACGCCCTAAGCAAACCAGAATTAACAGGAAAACAACAACTATTGATTTCGTTGTTTTCGTAAAAATTGACGGTGTTACGTCAATCTCGTCAAAATCGATTTTTATCTTTTTAAAATCATAACTTTGCGTTATTTGCTTTCGCGTAAAAAGTGGCTGTGAAAATGGCGTATATGACAAATTTGTGAATTGGATCTGCTCTCGGTTTCGGGGTTGTGCGGGGCTTTGTTTTGCATAAAAAGAAACCAGATTGCCAATTGTGATCCGGCGCCCGTTTAGGGCGCCGTGTCACGGCTTGCGGTTGGCGAGTTGACGCAGGGTCTGGGCGCTGTGCTGCAACTGCTGGCGCTGGTGGTCATTGAGCGGGCAGTGGCCCAGCACATACTCGGTGGTGGCCACTACCGTCTTCCAGCGTGGTGACTTGGGCAGGGTGTCCAGACTCAGGTATTTGTCGAGGGTGCGGGTCTGCGGGCTGGATCTGTCCATATAGACCCGCCACAGCTTGCTCTTCTCTGCCAGCACAATTTTGCCCTTGCCGGTCCCCTGCTGCCATGCATCCAGGGTGAGCTGCATGGTCTCTACCAGCGCCCGGCGCAGCGGCTCGTCATCCTGCTGGCGAATGAGGTCGTCGGCCAGCGAACGGAACTCGCCACCCAGGCGGCTCAGCTCGCCCAGCAGCTGTTCATCTTCGATGATGGCTTGCCGCGAGAGGTTCTTGAGTGCGTTCTCCAGCGCCATTACCCGGTTCTCATCCTGACGCAGCTCGGTACTCAGAGTGAGGGCGAAAGCGGCCTGTCCTCCGAGCGCGATGGGCAGGGCACGGGCGTTGAGCACATCTTTTTGCCCGGCCACCAAAAATTCCAGATTGTGTTCCCGTTCGCTGGCAAGGTCGGGCCACTGCTGTTGCAGCGGGGTGGCGAGCCACTCATTGAGGGGCTGCCCCTCCATGGCTTCCGGCTCCTGTCCCAGCAGGCGCGCCAGTACCCGGGAGGCAAACAGCACTGTGCCCTGCTCGTCGATAAAGATCATGGGGTCGGCCCCTTCGCCGAGCAGGGCCAGCAGCCGCTGCTGATCCTGATGCAGTCGCTCCTGCAGGGTGAGGCGATGTTCGATCTCCTGCTTCAATAGCCGGTTCTCTACCAGCGAGGCGCGTCCGGCCTTGGCTTCCAGCAGTGCCTTGACCCGGGCAAACAGCTCCTCCTTGCAGAAGGGTTTGACCAGATAGTCGTTGGCACCGGCCCCGAAGCCCTCCTCGATATCCTTGGGCTGGTTGAGGGCGGTGAGCAGCAGCACCGGCAGCATATCTTTCGGGTGTTGCTGGCGCAGGCGACGGCAGACGTCAAAACCGGAGAGGGTCGGCATCATCACATCGAGCAGGATGAGGTCCACCGGCTCCTCGGCCAGCTTGGCCAGCGCATCGTGGCCGTCACTGCTGGGCAGGATGCGGTAGCCGCAGGGCTGCAGCAGATGGCGCAGGATGTGCAGGTTGATGGGCTCGTCATCCACCACCAGAATGAGCGGAGCATCCTCGGGGGGAGGGGGCAGATCGTCGCTCTCCCAGTCCGGCAGGATCAGCGGTTGCTGGCGCACCAGCTGATGCTCGATCTGGCGGCTGTCGAGTGTCAGATTGGCCGCTTTGCCGGTGGCAAGGGGCAGGGTAAAGGCGAATGTAGAGCCGACGCTCGGCTCACTCTCGACGAACAGCTCGCCCCCCATCAGGTGCACCAGCTGGCGGGTGATGGAGAGGCCAAGGCCGGCCCCCTGCTTGCTTACCTCCGGGCTCATCTGCACCAGCGGCTCGAAGATATGTTCCAGATGGTCGGGGGCGATGCCGATGCCGGTGTCGGTGACCTTGATGCGCAGGAAGTTGTTCTCGACGATGGCACTGAGCACCACCTTGCCCTGCGGCGTGTACTTGATGGCGTTACCCACCAGGTTGTAGAGCACCTGTTCGAGCCGCTGCTCGTCGGCCAGCACCGGCGGCAGTTCGGCTGGGCTGATATCCACCAGAGTGAGGGGTTTGGCCTGCACCAGATGCTGGCAGAGATCCAGCACCAGCCGGATCACCCCTTTTGATGAGACGGGCTGGGAGTGGATCTCCAGCTGGCCGTAGCGCATCTGATGGTAGTCCAGCAGATCGTCCACCAGACGGGCTAGGCCATCGGCGCTCTTGATGATGAGGCCGAGCTGCTTTTGCTGCCCTTCGGTCAAATCCTGCTGGCTGGCGAGCATCGACTCGGCCATCCCCTTGATACCGTGAATAGGGGTACGCAGCTCGTGGGAGGTGTTGGCCAGCAGTTCATCCTTGAGCTTGTCCGCCTGCTGCAGGCTGAGGTTCTGCTTGTGAGTCAGCTTGACCTGCTGTTGCAGCTCCTGGGTCTGCTGCTCGATCAGTTCGATCTTGTCCTTCACAGAGCGCTGCATATGGCGAAACGCCTCGGCCAGCCGGTCGATATCATCGCCGGTGCGCTCGATGGCGATGGGGTGATCCAGCGCGCCGTCGGCCACCTGCTCGGCTGCTTCGGTCAGCGATCGCAGCGGCGCCGTGATGGAGTGAGAGAGCCAGCGGGAGAAGAGGATCAGCAGCAGTACCGAGCCCGCGCCCAGCACAATTACCAGAGTTTCCAGCTGGCGGATCGGGGCATAGGCTTCCCGGGTGGAGATCTCGGCGATAAAGGCCCACTCGGTATCGAACACCTTCACCTGGGTGTAGGCGGCCAGCACCTCGTCATCCTGATAGGAGTGGAACAGCCCGACACCCTGCTCGCCGGAGAGCGTCTTGGTGATGAGTGGCGTTTGCAGCGGCCGGAAGTTGGGGCTGAAGCTGTTCTCGACGCTGAACTCCGGCGCCAGCCAGGCATCGGCGCGCATCCGCTTGTCCGGGCCGATCAGGATGGTCTCGCCGGTTTCGCCCAGCCCCTCCCGCTCCGCCATGATCTGGTTGAGCTTGTCCGGCAGCAGCTCGAAAATCACCACACCGCGCACATAGTCGTACTGCATCACGGGCGCCGCCATGTAGGCGACCACCTGCCCGGTCAGCTCGTTGCGGCCAAAATCGGTGAATTCGAAGATCTGCTGCGGCTTCTGGCCGCCATCAAGACGGCGTTTGATCTTGGCGAAGGTCTGGCCCAAGCCACTGCCCTGGTAGGGGCCGGAGAGCAGATTGGTGGCAAAGTTAGGGTGCTTGGTGACCGAATAGACCACATCACCGTTGAGGTCCACCAGAAAGATGTCGCTGTAGTTGGACTTGCGCACCATGTCGGCATAGCCGCGATGAAAGCGCTGATGCACCCGGCCATACATCTCGTCGGCGAGGATCAGCGCGGTGATGGAGGGTTCGATCTCTACTTGGCTGTCCGGTTTGCGCAGTTGATCCCAGGAGCCGGGCAGATAGCGGGCCTGGGCGCGGCTACGGGCCTCCTGCGGTGTTGTGCCCAACTTCTCGAAGGCGCCGGTAAAGCCATAGAAACGGCCGATACTGTTGCCGGCAAAATCCTGCTGGGAGAAGTTGATGATCTGCTCTTTGAGGTTGTTGAAGTAATCCTCGAGCTGACTCTTCTTGATATTACGGACGGAGACCAGATGGTTGGAGGTCTGGGTGGTGAGATCCTTGCCGTGGCTGTATAGGAAGAAGAGGGTGATGACCAAAAAGGGCACCATGCCCAACATGAAAAAAGCCAGCATTAACTGCGGCCTGAGCCCACGAAGCGTGAAGATCCATTTCATCTTGTGATTTTCAATTGAGAATCCGGTTATTAAGCCGCTCAAGTCTCGAACGAAAGCGTAATCATTTCAACGACTTTATCCCAAATTCGCTTGGTGGGTCACAGCTGGCTGGAGAAAAATGCAGCAAGGCGTTTAAACCCTGAGCAAACAGTCTGCATCAGGGCTTAAATTGCGAAAAAGGGGTTGTGCTGGCGCTCGTGGTACGTATAATGCGCCTCGTTGTCAGGCAACTGGCACGAAAGCAGTAACGCGGGAATAGCTCAGTTGGTAGAGCACGACCTTGCCAAGGTCGGGGTCGCGAGTTCGAGTCTCGTTTCCCGCTCCAATTTTCCATCGCACCAACGATGGAACTCACTTTCAAGACAATCAGTCTTGTCAGCATGGCGCGTTAGCAAAGCGGTTATGCAGCGGATTGCAAATCCGTTTAGTCCGGTTCGACTCCGGAACGTGCCTCCATCTTTCCTCTGTTTATCTCAATCATCACTTTTCGAGTCTGAGCTTTGGTCAGTATCCTTGCTGTACCAGTAACTGTTCGCAGCCAGCCTGTTTCCACTCGCGCTCGAGATAGTGGCTCACATCCGCCATGTTTTGCCCCCGATATTGAAACTGCACCTCGGCACTGTGCTGGTTGAAATCCGCAATCCGTTGCTTCAGTGTGCCGCATTGCCACAGGCTGACGGTGGGCACGCCCCGTTCGGCCAGCACGATGGCATCTTCCCGATTCAGTTGCCACTCCTCCAGTTGTGCCCGTGTCAGGGCAACCATCAGCACCAGCAGTGCCACTTCCGGCAGTTTCATGCGTGTCTCCCTACTGCATGTTTTTCCCCTGATAACTGTGGCAAAGCGCACGATTTTCGCAAGTTTGTTAACTGTTGGTTAATGACGTAACCCGTTTTCAGTATTTCCCGTTTTTCACCATTTTTTTATAAAAAAATGCGTTGGTGATGTAGTAATCCTACATGGAGTGGGGTAATCTTTGCTCAGTGGTCTTACCAGTAAGGAGTTACATCATGTTTCATCCCTTTTCCCTGACTCAGATTATTCTTCGTCGCATTTATGTATTGCTGGTGGGCATTCTGGCTTTCCCCGTGATGCTGTTTCGCAGCGATCGTGCCCGCTTCTACAGCTATCTGCACCGGATCTGGAATAAAACCAGCACCAAACCGGTGTGGCTCAAAATGAGCGAGCGTGGCGAGCGGATCTTCTACTAAACCCCATTCGCACCATGTGCAAAAAGAGACAGCCAAAGCTGTCTCTTTTTTTATCTGTTTGCCGCAACTCCTGGCTCCCAATACCACTCAGATTGTTTATTTCTTGTTTCTTTAAAGTTGCATCCAGCCCTGCCTGTTGGCGGGGCTTTTTTATGTCTGATGTCCCGTCCTGAATATGGTTTACACCTTTCCCCCCAATAAATGGAGAACCCGATGGGACAAGGTGTGAAACGGACACAGCGCGATTACTCGCT
>NZ_JBFOCS010000004.1:0-33787 GCF_040907905.1 Aeromonas sp. s13
ACCACCTGATCCCATGCCGAACTCAGAAGTGAAACGCGGTAGCGCCGATGGTAGTGTGGCATTCGCCATGCGAGAGTAGGACACTGCCAGGCACCAAATTTAAGAACCCCGCTCAATGAGCGGGGTTTTTTATTGCCTGCAATTCAGCACGTCACCGGATTATTAGACTTTCCCCTTCTTGTCATTCATTGATTACCCTTCTAAAGCCCCAAAACGACCTCTTTTTCTGTTCGATATTTGCTCACCAGTTCAATGTGTTGGATACAAAAAGTACAGAATGTGATGCCTCTACCTTTCTTGTGATGCCTGCTCTGGTTTAATTCTTCAGTCCACATGGATGGACCAAGGAATCACAATAATTTAAGGAATAGACCCATGTTCAAAAGAACAGTAACGATGATGCTGGCGGCGGGAACCCTGGTATTAGGCGGTTGCGCATCCAATGGTGGTGCAGAGCAGGCGGGGGCAGACAACAGCGACTTCGGTGGCAAGTCCATCTACCTGCGCGGGGAGATGAACGACTGGATGGCGACTGATGAAAGCAAGGTAGTCAAGGTGGCCGACAAGATCTATATGGCCAAAGGCACCCTCAAGAAAGAGTGGGCCCCCTACAAGTTCAAGTTTGCTGATTCAGGCTGGAGCTGCGGTACCAACTTTGGCTACAAGAGCCCGAGTGATGGTGTTGCAGTATTGGGTGGTGAGGCGGTGCCGGTCAACCCCTGCTCCAAGTATGAGGACATGAAGTTCTCACCGGATGCCGATGGCGTTTATGAGTTCTATCTGAATATGGCGGGTGAAACGCCGACTGTTTACGTCAAGAAGCCCTGATCTATCTCTGAGTGTTAAATCTCTTAGCAAATTAATCAGTTAAGTGCCCTGGCCCAGAAATCTGCTGGCCGGGGCATTTTTTTAGGTTAGAATCGGCGCCCTCATGGCATCAGGTGTACTATATGTTGTGCCATTAATTTTAGATGGCACCATTGGTTGTGTTTTTTGCTGTTGTCATGATGTTGATGCATTCACATAAGGTTGATTGAAAATGGCTAAATCGAACCCGGTGCTGGAGAGTGAGCTTGGCTCCCGCCTTATCCCCATGCAGGAAACGTCCCTCGAGATCTGGGATAGCAAGTATCGCCTCAAGAGCAAGGATGGCATTCCCATCGACAGCTCTATCGATGAGACCTACCAGCGGGTAGCCCGTGCGTTGGCAGAGCAGGAGCTGGAACCGGAGGCCTGGTATGAGCCGTTCCTGTGGGCGTTGCGCAATGGGGCCATTCCGGCGGGCCGCATCACCTCCAACGCCGGGGCGTTTGAGCACAAGCCTGCCACTTCAACCATCAACTGTACTGTTTCCGGTACCATCGAAGATTCGATGGACGATATCCTTGGCAAGGTGCACGAGGCCGGTCTGACCCTGAAAGCCGGTTGCGGCATCGGATATGACTTCTCGACCCTGCGCCCGCGCGGTGCTTTTGTCTCCGGTGCCGGTGCCTACACTTCCGGCCCGCTCTCCTTTATGGATATCTATGACAAGATGTGTTTCACCGTCTCGTCAGCCGGTGGCCGTCGCGGCGCCCAGATGGGCACCATGGATATCCGCCATCCCGATGTGATCGAGTTTATACAGGCCAAGCGTGAAGATGGCCGCCTGCGTCAGTTCAACCTCTCTCTGCTCATCACCGAAGATTTCGTCAAGGCGGTGAAAGAGGATGCCCCCTGGTCGCTGATCTTCCCCTACACCGCTAAAGAGGTGGAGCAGGATGGCATTGCGCTGGACGATCCCGCTCAGGTGCTATGGGCCGACTGGCCCAACAAGGAAGGGGTTGTATTCAACGAGTTGGGGCAGGTCGCTTGTAAGGTCTACAAGACCATGCCAGCCCGCAAGCTGTGGAATGTCATCATGACCTCGACCTATGACTATGCAGAGCCCGGCTTCATCCTGATCGACAAGGTCAACCAGATGAACAACAACTGGTTCTGTGAAGAGATCCGCGCGACCAACCCCTGTGGTGAGCAGCCGTTGCCGCCCTACGGTGCCTGTCTGCTGGGCTCGGTCAATCTGACCAAGTTTGTGCGCGACCCTTTTACTGAATATGCGGCATTCGATTGGCAGGCGTTTCGCAAGGTGGTGGCCATCTTTACTCGCATGCTCGACAACGTGGTGGAGATCAACCAACTGCCACTGGCCAAACAGCGCGAGGAGATCACAGCCAAGCGCCGGCATGGCATGGGCTTCCTCGGGCTTGGCTCGACCCTCACCATGCTGCAGATCAAGTACGGCTCTGCGGCATCCGTAGCCTTTACCGAGCAGGTATCCCAGGAGCTGGCGATGACCGGCTGGCAGGAGTCCCTGCGTCTTGCCAAGGAGAAGGGCTCTGCCCCCATCATGGAGCAGGAGTTTGAAGTGACTGGTAAAATGCTGCGTCTGCGCCCGGAAATGGCGGCTGATGGCATCAAGGTGGGTGACAAGGTGAAGGGCAAGGTGCTGCATGCGCGCTACAGCCGCTATATGCAGCAGGTTGCCGAAGTAGATCCTGCGCTGGTTGCCGAGCTGGCGGAAGTGGGTGGACGTTTCACTCACCACAGCAGTATCGCACCCACCGGCACCATCTCGCTGTCTCTGGCCAACAACGCCAGCAACGGCATCGAGCCGAGCTTTGCCCACCACTACAGCCGCAACGTCATCAAGCCGGGCAAGAAGAGCAAGGAAAGCGTCGATGTCTACTCCTTCGAGCTGCTGGCCTATCGCGAGCTGGTGAATCCGGCCGCCATGCCCTATGCCGATGATGAGGCGAGCCGTCTGCCGGAATATTTCATTACTGCTGACGACATCAGCCCGGCGCAGCATGTGGATATTCAGGCTGCGGCCCAGCGCTGGATCGACTCCTCCATCTCCAAGACCGCCAACGTGCCGACTGATTTCCCGTTCGAGCAGTTCAAGGACATCTACATGTATGCCTCGGACTCCGGCCTCAAGGGGTGCACCACCTTCCGCTTCAATCCGGAGGCCTTCCAGGGCGTGCTGGTGAAGGAGAAGGATCTGGAGAACACCCTGTACGATTTCACCCTGGAGGATGGCTCCGTCATCTCCGTCAAGGGGAACGAAGAGATCGAATACGATGGCGAGCTGCATACGGCCGCCAACCTCTACGACGCCTTGAAAGAAGGCTATTACGGTAAATTCTGAGAACGACATTATGGTCAAGAAGATCGACAAGAAAATCGTCGCCTACAAGGTGCGTACCAAGGATGAGCCGCAAGAAGATCTCTCTGTGCAGGATGACGTAGTGCATATGCACGAAACCGTGTTGCGTCCAGAGCGGCTGATGGGCACCACCTACAAGTTGAAGACGCCGGAGCATGTCTCCGAGCACTCGCTGTTCATCACCATCAACGACATTATTCTCAACGAAGGCACGGTTCACGAAACTCGCCGTCCGTTCGAGATTTTCATCAACTCCAAGAGCCTGGAGCACTATCAGTGGATTGTGGCGCTGACCCGCATCATCTCGGCGGTATTCCGCAAGGGGGGGGATGTCACCTTCCTGGTCGAGGAGCTGCGTTCCGTATTCGATCCCAAGGGCGGCTACTGGAACAAGGGCAAGTATGTGCCGTCGCTGATCGCCGAAATTGGCAACGTGATCGAGAGCCATCTCACCGAGATCGGCATGCTCAAGGCGCCGGGACTGGACGAGCATCAGCAGGCGTTTCTGGCCGAGAAACAGGCCGAGTTGAAAGCCGCTCAGGAGGCTGAAGAGCAGCAGGCGAGCAGTGGTTTTCCGGCCAATGCCGCGCTCTGCTACAAGTGCCACACCAAGGCGCTGGTGCTGAAGGATGGCTGCATGACCTGCCTCAACTGTGGCGACTCCAAGTGCGGCTGACAGACATGCCCAAGTAGTTGAACGATAGAGAAAAGACCGGCCGCAGTGCCGGTCTTTGCATTGCTGTTTTTATGCGCAATCAAATCAGGCGGCCAAGTGATTTGTTGCGCGATAGTAAAATCGGGCGTAGCGTTGAAGGTAATAAAACTGTCACGGCCGTGTGGTTTCAATGACATCTGAGATTCACACACGTGGCCCTTCAGTGCCAAGGAGGATGCTTATGGACAATACGGACCGAAAGCTGTTTATCCTGGATACCAACGTTCTGCTTCACGAACCCCTCGCTATCTACTCCTTCAAAGAGCACGACGTGCTCATCCCCATGACGGTGCTGGAAGAGCTCGATAACATCAAGGATCGCAACAAGGATGTCAGCCGCGACGCGCGGGTGGCCATTCGTGCGCTGGAAGATGTGTTCCGCGATGCAACCCCGGATCAGATCACCCAGGGCGTGCCGCTGGCTGGCGAAGCGAGCGGCAATATCTGCATCTTCAGCGATCACCATCTGCCGCAGGATGCCGAGGTGTTTACCGACAAGGAGGCCGACAACCGCATCATCAACGCGGCCCTCTATCTGCAAAAGCACGAGTTGAAGCGTCAGGTGGTGCTGGTCACCAAAGACATCAACATGCGCCTCAAGGCCAAGGGGGCCGGGCTTGCTCACGTTGAAGATTACCGTAGCGACCAGCTGATCGACGATATTCGCCTGCTGGCCAAAGGCTTTCAGGTGGTGCCCGGCAGCTTCTGGGAGCGGGTTGGCGAGTGCGAGAGCGAGACCCATGGCCGCGACACCATCCATGTGATCGATGCCAATCTGCTGGAAGGGGTTCATGTAAACCAGTATCTGGTGGATGAAGAGAATTTCTTCGCCGCCCGGGTGCTCAGCCACGATGGCAACAAGATCCGCATCAAGGATCTGGGCCGCGAGCGGCTGATGTCCCGCAAGGCGTGGGGTGTCCATCCCAAGAATGTCTATCAGGGGATGGCGCTGGATGCACTGCTCGATCCGCACATCGATCTGGTTATCCTGACCGGCCCGGCGGGTTGCGGCAAGACCTTGCTGGCCATGGCTGCTGCGCTGGAGTTGGTGATTGAGAAGGGCATTTACGAGAAGGTGATCGTCACCCGGAATACCCCGGAAATTGCCGAGAGCATCGGCTTCCTGCCCGGCACCGAAGAGGAGAAGATGATGCCCTGGTTGGCGGCGGTGACCGACACCCTGGAGGTGCTGCACAAGCAGGATGAGAACATGAGCGGCTCGCTCAGCTACATCATGGAGAAGGCCAATATCCAGTTCAAATCGGTCAACTTTATGCGCGGGCGCAGCATCCAGAACACCTTTGTACTGCTGGATGAGTGCCAGAACCTCACTGCATCCCAGATCAAGACCATCATCACCCGTTGCGGCGAGGGCACCAAGATCGTCTGCTCCGGTAACCTGGCCCAGATCGACTCCAACTATCTGAGCCCGGTGACTTCGGGGCTCACCTACATCGTCGAGCGTTTCAAGGATTTCGACGGTAGTGCCAACATCTTCCTCAATGGCGTGGTGCGCAGCCGACTGGCTTCGTTCGCCGAGGAAAACCTCTGATTCAACTGAATATTGTCAGATAAAACGGGAGGCCAATCGGCCTCCCGTTTTTGATCCCGGCGCAGTCTTGGGCCAAGGGCTATTGACCCAGATAGCGCAGCAGCCCCGGGTGGTTGCTGTTTTGCAGAATATCCGGCTTTCCCTGCAGGGCGATGCGCCCCTCGTCAACAAAGAGCACCTGATCGGCAATCAGTTGGGCATCTTCCGGATTGTGGGAGACCATCAGTACGGTAATGCCCTGCTCGCAGGCAAGGCGGGCCACTTCGGCCAGCATCTCCCGACGCAGGGCCGGATCGAGGGCCGAGAAGGGTTCATCCAGCAGCAGCAGCGGTTTGCCCCGAACCAGTGCGCGGGCCAGCCCGACCCGCTGCTGCTGGCCGCCGGAGAGCTGCTCCGGCAGGCGGCTTAGCATCTCACCGAGGCCAACCCGCGCGGCTGCATCGATCACCTGTGCCCGCTGGGCGGCACTCAGGCGCAGACCCGGGTGCAAGCCGATGGCGATGTTGTCGAACACCGACAGGTGCAGGAACAGGTTGTGATCCTGAAACAGGGTGGTGACTGGTCGCTCGGCCGGGCCCTGCGGCAACAGATCTTCGCCATCGAAGCTGAGGCTGCCTGACTCCACCGGCACGAAACCGGCGATCATCCCGAGCAGGGTCGACTTGCCTGCGCCGCTTGGGCCAATCAGTGCGGTGATCTCCCCCTTGGGCAGCTTCGCGCTGAAGCTGACGCGCCAGTCGGGATAGCTGGTCACCAGCGTATCAATGTTCAGCATGTTTTCCTCCAAGTCCCCGTTCAACCAGCCAGAACAGGGAGAAACAGAGAGTGAGCAGCAGCAGGGCGGTGGCGGCCGCCTCGGTCAGCCGGTAGCTGCCGAGCTGCTGGTAGAGCAGCCAGGGCAGGGTGGTGAGCTCCTGGCTGCCAAACATGGCGATGGCGCCGAGATCCCCCAGCGAGAGGATCATCGACAGCGCCATCGCCAGTGCCAGCGGGCGGCGCAGCAGCGGCCACTCCACCAGCCGCAGGCGATGCAGGCCACGTACCCCCAGGCTATCCGCCAGCCGGTCATACTGGCGCACCACCAGCTGCATGGGGGCTGAGAGGGTGCGCATCACATAGGGCAGCGCCATCAGGGAGTTGACCAGTACTACCAGCCAGGGGCCGAGGGCGAACACGTCGGCAAAGGGCATAAACAGGATGAAGAGACCGGTGGAGAGCACCACCGCCGGGATCATCAGGATCATCGAGCCGCTGGCCTCCCACACGGCGGCAGCCCGCCGCTGGCGGGTGCGCACCTTGAGGTGGCGACTGGTGAGCAGCAGGCCGCTGCCGAGCAGGGTCGCCAGGGTGCCTGCCGCCAGCGCAATCAGCAGCGACTGGCCGCTCGCCTGCCATAGCTTGCTGGAGGTGAGTGCTGTCAGCAGACCGGGGTGGAGGCCTGCCACCACGATGGCCAGCAGCGGCGGCAGAAAGATGGCGAGGCCGATACAGAGCGAGAAGAGATCCACCACGGCCGTGCCCGGCTGATGGCGATCCGGCCGCAGACAGGGACGACGGGGTGTCACCCGACTGGCTGGCGTAGTCTGCAGCTTGTGCTGCAGGAGCAGCAGGGTGGCGGTCAGGATGAGCTGCACCAGCGCCAATCCGCCAGCGGTAGCGAGATCGAAATCAAAGCGCAGCGCCTGATAGACAGCCACCTCCAGGGTGGTCGATTTCGGCCCGCCCCCCAGCGCCAGTACGGTAGTGAAGCTGGTGAAGCAGAGCATAAAGATGAGGCTGGCCAGCCCCGGCAAGATGCCGCGAATAAGCGGCCACTCCAGCAGCCGGAAGATATGGGATGAGCGCATGCCGAGCTGGCTGGCGAGGCGCCAGCTCGATTCGGGGATGCTCTCTATGCTCTGCAGCATCAGGCGGGCCGCCAGCGGCATGTTGAAGAAGACGTGGGCCAGCAGAATGCCGAACAGACCGTAGAGGTAGTTGCCGGGATCCAGCCCCAAGGTGCGCAGCAGCTGCGGCAGCCACCCCTGCTTGCCGTGTACCGCTACTATGCCGAAGATGGCGATGATGACCGGCAGTACCAGCGAGAGGCCAAATAGCTTGATCAGCAGGGTTCGGCCAATGAAGCGGCGCCGAGCCAGCGCGCGGGCCACCGGAATGGCGAGCCCCAGACTCAGCAGGGTGGAGAGCAGTGCCTGCCCCAGACTGAAGCCCAGCACATGACGCAGATAAGGATCTGCGAGCAGGGTGCGGGGTGCCAGCGAACCGGCCTGCCACAGCAGGGCTGCGAGCGGCCCGAGGGACAACAACAGGATCAACAGGGTGGCTGCACTGCCCGGCAGCCACCAGAGAGGACGAGCCTGTGGTTTCAGAGAACGGCTCACTGGGTGACGGCTTGCAGCCACTCGCGGATCCACCCTTTGCGATTGGCGGCCACCTCATCGCTGCTGAAGGCGAGCGGCTTGGCTACGGTGATCATCTGCTCGAAACCCTTGGGCAGCGGCGTGTCGATAACCGGATACATCCAGTTTCCGGTCGGGATTTCCTGCTGGAAGGCGGGGCTCACCATAAACTGCAGGAACTGGTCAGCTAGCTTCTCCTGTTTGGCGCTCTTCAGCTTGGCAGCCACTTCTACCTGACGGTAGTGACCCTCTTCGAAGGCGGCAGCCTGATACTGGGGCTTGTTCTCGGCAATCAGGTGATAGGCCGGAGAGGTGGTGTAGGAGAGCACCATGTCCGCTTCACCATCGAGGAACATGCCATAGGCCTCTGACCAACCCTTAGTGACGGTGACCGTCTTTTTGGCAAGCTCGGTCCAGGCGGCAGGCGCCTTGTCGCCGTAGACAGACTTCATCCACAGCATCAGCCCCTGCCCCGGGGTGGAGGTGCGGGGATCCTGATAGATCACTTTGAGGTCGGGACGCTCCACCAGATCTTCCAGGCTCTTGGGCGGCTGCTTGAGTTTGTCTTTGTCATAGACAAAGGCGAAGTAGCCGTAGTCGTAGGGGACGAAGGTGTCATCCTGCCAGCCACCCGGCACCTTGATGCCATCCAGCTTGGCGGGATGGGGGGCGAACAGGCCGCTCTGCTTGGCTTCACTGATGAGGGCATCGTCAAGCCCCAGCACCAGATCGGCCTTGCTGTGGTTGCCCTCCAGCCGCAGCCGGTTGAGGATGGCGACGCCATCTTCGAGGGGAACCAGATTGAGGGTACAGCCGCACTCCTTCTCGAAGGCTTGCTTGATCTTGGGACCGGGCCCCCAGTCGGCAGTGAAGGAGCTGTAGGTGTAGACGGTGAGGGTGTCGGCGGCGAACACATTGGCCGACAGCAGGCCGGTGGTGACCAGCAGCAGGGTCTTCATGGGTGGCACTCCCTATTACTTGTTAATAACGAGGTGCCAGCGGGTGAGGGCGCAAAAAATGAGCGCCATGCCTCAAATTCCTCCGCCAGCATTATCTGGATCAGGTACACGGGTATAATCTCAGCGGTAAACCGCACCCCGTTTGAGAAACGAACCGCATTGTATTAACGTTCTTTTGGGTAGACCAGCACAATTGTGCAATACCCATGAGATGACGCCCACCCAACAGAGGATGTTCGCGTGCTTACCAATACCAAGGAAAGGCGTGCCTTTGCGCGCATGGTCATCAATGCTCCGGTCACCGTCTATCAGCAGCAGCTGGTGCTGGAGGGGATCTGCCGGGATCTCTGTGCCAACGGCATGGGGATTGCGGTCTCTGAACACCAGCTCGACATCAATCAGCCCATCCGGATCAGTCTTGCCACCAACAACAACCTGTTGCCCCCCTTTGAAGCCCATGCCCGTATTATCCGGGTGCTGGAGGAGGAGAGCGGGTTGCTGCTGGCGGTAGAGTTTCTGCCTCAGGGTTAATCCTCTCTCCCCATCGGCAGAGGGAGGGGATTAGCCTTTCTCCTGAACCGGCTGCACACTCAACTGCTTGCTATCGACCAGCGTTTTGCTGGTCGATGCTATTTGGCCCGCAGGCAAGGTGGCTGGACCGGTAGGTTCGAGCAGCAGGTAGCTCTGCCCCTGCCAGTTGAGGGTCACATCCCCCGGCTTGGCGGGCAGGTCAACAGCCAGCAGGGCATGGCCGGGGACGAACACCATGGCCTGTTTCAGCTCGGGAAAGAGCTGGGCCAGCATGGCGGCCATCAGGGTTACCTTGCTGTCGCAGTCCCCCCGGTTCTGCTCCAGCACCTGACGGGGAGATAGAAATCCCTTGCCCTGCCTGCCGTTCAGGCTGTCGAGCTGCTGATAGGGGATGCTCTGGATAAAGGTGAGCATATGGGCCACGGTCTTCTGGCGTGCTTCCGTTTCTGTGCTGCCCTGCTGCTTGAGTTGATCCGCCAGTGGAGCCAGCCCGCTGCGACTCTCCAGCGCGATGCGCACATGGTCCTGCTTCACCGCCAGCTGCCCGTCCGGGGTGTTGAAGTACTGGAAATAGTGTTTGGTCAGCCACGCCTGCTCCTCTTTGCTCCGCTTGGACTGCAGAAAGGCCATCGCCTCGCGTGCCTTGTCATGATTGCGGCTTTTCAGATGCAGCTCCAGCGAGGGACGGGCGAGGGTGAACTGCACCTCGGGGTAGTTCTGGCGCACCTCCCGCAGCAACACTTGCAATACCTCCTCCTGCATTCTCGCCGGGCGATAGGCGATAAGAGGCGGCAACTTGCCCTGTTCGAGCCGGTAGGTGAGCTGCTGGGGTTTGCCTTCGCTATCCTGCCAGCCGACGCTGATCTGGCCGAGGCTGTTGTTGAAGCTGGTTTGGCTGGCCCCCGCAGGCAGGGCAAGCAGCAGGGCACAGAGCAGAGGAATTGCCGTCGGTCTCTTCATCATCCTTTCCTGTGGCACGGGCCAGTTCCGGTGGCCCAAAGTGGGACGTGTCGCGGACAGTAAAACAGGGAGCCGAAGCTCCCTGTTGATTCTACTCGTTTTTTTGCAACTGGCGCGTTAAATCCAGCTCGGCTGCTTCGCCTCAAAGGCGCTGATGGCGGCCTCGTGCTGCAGGGTCAGACCGATGGCATCCAAGCCGTTGAGCAGGCAGTAACGGCGGAACTCGTCGATCTCGAAACCGAAGCTGAGCTCACCTGCGCGCACCAGATTGGCTTCCAGATCCACCTCGATCTCGATGCCCGGCTTGGCGGCGACCAGCTGGAACAGGGCGTCAACCTCCTCCTCCTTCAGGCGCACCGGCACCATGCCATTGTTGATGGCGTTGCCGTAGAAGATGTCGGCAAAGCTCGGCGCTATGATGGTCTTGAAGCCGTAGTCGGCCAGCGCCCAGGGGGCGTGCTCGCGACTAGACCCGCAGCCGAAGTTCTCGCGGGCCAGCAGAATGCTGGCACCGGCGAATTGCGGCTGGTTCAGTACAAACTCGGGGTTGGGCTGCTGGCCGGCATCGTCCAGAAAGCGCCAGTCGTGGAACAGGTGCTTGCCAAAACCGATGCGGTTTACTTTTTGCAAAAACTGTTTGGGAATGATGGCGTCGGTGTCGACGTTGGCGCTGTCGAGGGGGACGACGATCCCTTTATGCTGTTTGAATCCTGTCATCGAAATGTCCTCTTACAGTGCGCGAATGTCGGCGAAGCGGCCGGTGACGGCGGCAGCGGCGGCCATGGCCGGGCTCACCAGATGGGTGCGGCCGGCGCGGCCCTGACGTCCTTCGAAGTTGCGGTTGCTGGTGGAGGCGCAGCGCTCCCCCGGTTGCAGCCGGTCGTTGTTCATCGCCAGACACATGGAGCAGCCGGGCAGGCGCCACTCAAAACCGGCCTCGATGAAGATCTTGTCCAGACCCTCGGCTTCGGCCTGCGCCTTCACCTGCTCTGAGCCAGGCACCACCAGCGCCTGCACGCCAGCGGCGACCTTGCGACCGCGGGCGATGGCGGCGGCGGCGCGCAGATCCTCGATGCGGCTGTTGGTGCACGAGCCGATGAACACCTTGTCGATGGCGACGTCGGAGAGCTTCTGGCCCGGTTGCAAGTCCATGTAGGCCAGAGCCTTGCGGGCGGACTGCTGCTCCATCAGATCGCTAAAGGATTCCGGTGCCGGAATGGGTTCATTAACGGCAATCACCTGCCCCGGATTGGTACCCCAGGTGACCTGCGGGGCGATGTCGGCGGCGTCCAGCACCACTTCGGCATCGAAGTGGGCACCTTCATCGCTCTTGAGGCTCTGCCAGTAGGCGATGGCCTGCTCCAGTACCTCGCCCTTGGGGGCAAACTCCTTGCCACGAATGTAGTCGATGGTGGTCTGGTCGGGGGCGATCATGCCGGCCTTGGCGCCGAGCTCGATGGCCATGTTGCACACCGTCATCCGCCCTTCCATGGAGAGGTTCGCAATGGCATCGCCAGCGAACTCCACCACGTAGCCGGTACCACCGGCGTGGCCGACCTTGCCGATAATGGCCAGTACCACGTCTTTGGCGCTGATGCCCTCGGCCAGCTTGCCATTGACCGAAATGCGCATGGTCTTGGCGCGGCCCTGTTTCAGGGTCTGGGTCGCCATCACATGTTCCACTTCGGAGGTGCCGATACCGAACGCCAGCGAACCGAAGGCGCCGTGGGTGGCAGTGTGGGAGTCACCGCAGACGATGGTGGTGCCGGGCAAAGTGATGCCGAGCTCGGGGCCCATCACATGGACGATCCCCTGATATTTGTGGTTGAGATCGTAGAGGCGAACCCCGAACTCTTTGCAGTTATCGGCCAGCGTCTCCATCTGGATGCGGGCCATCTCGCCGGAGGCGGCGATGTCCTTGGTGGTGGTGGAGACGTTGTGATCCATGGTGGCCCAGGTCAGATCCGGGCGGCGCAGCTGGCGATTCATGGCGCGCAGGCCGTCGAATGCCTGCGGGCTGGTCACTTCATGCACCAGATGGCGGTCGATGTAGATGAGGGGGGTCTCCTCCTCCACTTCCCGTACCACGTGGGCGTCGAATACTTTCTGATAGAGGGTCTTGGCCATTGCTTCTCTCTTCCTTGTTCTCTGTTATGTGGCTCAGATCCGGGCGGCGATCTGGCTACCCATCTCGGACGTGCTCTGCACCGGATGGCGGGCGCTGGCCTGATGCAGGTCGGCGGTGAAGTAACCCTCGGCCAGGGTCTGGGCCACGGCCTGCTCAATGGCCTGGGCGGCAGCCTCTTGGCCTAGGCTGCAACGCAGCATCAGGGCGGCGGAGAGGATCTGGGCAATGGGATTCGCAATACCCTTGCCGGCGATATCCGGGGCCGAACCACCGGCCGGTTCGAACAGGCCGAAACCCGATTCGTTGAGGCTGGCGGAGGGGAGCAGCCCCATGGAGCCAGTGATCATGGCACACTCGTCGGAGAGAATGTCGCCAAACAGGTTGGAGCAGAGCAGCACATCGAACTGGGATGGATCCTTGATGAGCTGCATAGTGGCGTTGTCGATATACATATGGTTCAGTTCGACATCGGGATAATCCTTGGCAACTTGCGTCACCACCTCGCGCCACAGAATGGAAGAGGCGAGCACGTTGGCCTTGTCGATGGAGGTGACCTTGCCACGGCGCACACGCGCCGACTCAAAGGCAATCTTGGCGATGCGCTCAATCTCGAAGCGGTGATACACCTCTGTGTCGAACGCCTTCTCTTTCGCGCCTTCTCCCTCGCGCCCCTTGGGCTGGCCGAAGTAGATGCCGCCGGTCAGCTCGCGTACGCAGGCGATGTCAAAACCGCGATCCGAGATGTCGGCACGCAGCGGGGAGAACTGTTCCAGACCGGTGTAGATGCGGGCCGGGCGCAGGTTGCAGAACAGTTTGAAGTGGGCACGCAGGGGCAGCAGGGCACCACGCTCAGGCTGATCGTTGGGCGGCAGATGCTCCCATTTCGGGCCGCCCACCGAGCCAAACAGCACGGCATCGGCCGCTTCGCAGCCTTTGATCGTGCTTTGCGGCAGCGGGGTGCCGTGGTTGTCGATGGCGATGCCGCCCACGTCATGGTTATCATACTCGAAGGCGAGGCCGAACCTGGCCTGCACCTTCTCCAGCACCTTGACGGCTTCGGCCATCACTTCCGGGCCAATGCCGTCACCCGGCAATACTGCGATCCGATAACTGCTCATACACTCTCCATCCTGATATTGTCTTTGAGATCCCTCTGTCCGGTTTCCCCGACGCTGCGCGCGGTTGCCGGTTCAGACGTTCCCCGTCTTGATGTTGTCATTCCATGCCGTCTGTGTGGCAGCGAGTCCTGCTCAGACGGTTTCTGATTTGATGCTGTTATTGCGTTCCATCTGTTCGGCGACCTGATCGGCGCGCCAGATGCTGTTGATCACATGGAGCAGGGCGTGGGCCGAGGATTCGATGATGTCGGTGGCCAGTCCCATGCCGTGGAATTTGCGCCCTTTGTACTCGGCGACGATATCGACCTGACCGAGGGCATCTTCCCCTTCGCCCTTGCTCTTGAGGGCGTATTTGTCGATGCGGATCTCATAGCCGGTGATGCGGTTGATGCACTGGTAGACCGCATCCACCGGGCCATTGCCGGTGGCCGCTTCACAGATCAGATCCTGACCCACCTTCAATTTGACCGAGGCGGTGGCCAGTACCGAGCTGCCGCTCTGCACCCCGAGGTACTCCAGTTTGAAGTGCTCCGGCTCTTCGTGGATCTGGCTGAAGAAGGCCAGCGCTTCGAGGTCGTAGTCGAACACCTGACCCTTCTTGTCGGCCAGGGTCAGGAATTTGCCGTAGAGGTGGTCGAGGTCGTAGCTGCTCTCGGCATAACCCATGGACTCCATCCGGTGCTTGATAACGTGGCGGCCGGAGCGGGAGGTCATGTTGAGGTTGTTCTGGGTCAGGCCGATGCTCTCGGGAGTGATGATTTCGTAGGTATTTTTCGCCTTGAGCACCCCATCCTGATGGATGCCGGAGCTATGGGAGAAAGCGTTGGCCCCGACGATCGCCTTGTTGGGCTGCACCGGCATGTTGCAGAGCTGGCTGACCAGTGTGCTGGTGCGATGAATTTCGTTGTGGCGGATATTGGTTTGTACCCCGAGCAGGTCGGCGCGGGTTTTGAGGATCATCGCCACCTCTTCCAGCGAGCAGTTGCCCGCCCGCTCGCCGATGCCGTTGATGGTGCACTCGATCTGGCGGGCCCCCATCTGCACCGCGCCGATGGAGTTGGCCACCGAGAGCCCCAGATCATCGTGGCAGTGGACCGAGATGATCGCCTTGTCGATGTTGGGCACCCGGTTGAACAGGGTGTGGATGATGCCGGAGAACTCGGTCGGTACCGTGTAGCCGACGGTATCGGGGATATTGATGGTACGGGCCCCCGCTTTGATGGCGGCCTCCACCATGCGGCAGAGATTATCGATCGGCGTGCGGCCCGCATCCTCGCAGGAGAACTCCACATCATCGGTGTAGCGCAGGGCGTGCTTGATGGCGCCGACCCCCATCTCCAGCACATCCTCGAAGCTCTTTTTCAGCTTGCTCTCCACATGGATAGAGGAGGTGGATATAAAGGTGTGGATGCGGAAGGCCTCGGCGACCCGCAAGGCTTCGCCGGCGGCATCGATATCCTTGGGCAGGGCGCGGGCGAGGGCGCAGACCCGGCTGTTCTTGATGTGGCGGGCGATGGTCTGCACCGATTGAAAATCGCCGGGAGAGGAGACCGGGAAGCCCACCTCCATGACGTCGACACCGAGCCGCTCCAGCGCCTGGGCGATCTGCAGCTTCTCCTTGACTGTCAAACTGGCCGCCAGGGCCTGCTCACCATCACGCAAGGTGGTGTCGAATATGATGACCCGATCTGACATGTGACTTCCCTCTTCCTAAGTTCGGTAACGTGCATCCTGCGGCGGCATAAAAAAACCCGTGCAGGGTGCACGGGTTTTTGTAAATTCCGGCTATGCCTTAGCCCGGCTACAAGGATCCCGCGCGAGTTAACGCGATTAGGGAGATTAGTAGTAGCGGGGTGGCGATACGCATGACGTTGTTATTCCTTCCAGTCGATAACGCTTTTACCAATATCGAGATTTTTATGCTGTGTCAACACGGAAGGTCAGGGGCAATCTGCTGACGTATTTAATCGGATTGTAAAGGATTGCAAATTTCCTTGTCCCATATTCGGCCCATGACCGATTATCTGGTCATTCCTGCTGTGCTCTATTCTCTGCACAACCAGATCGACTTATCAGCATTGGCTGAATTATCTGAGGTGTTAAATGGAAAAACGTAGACCTGGTCGTCCGGTCGGACGTTCTGACATTCGTGACAAGTTGCTTGCTGCCGCCCGTGAGCGTTTTCTCAATACTCCCTATAGCAAGGTAACTACACGCGAAATCGCGGAGCTTGCTGGCTCCAATCTGGCAATGATCCACTACTACTTCGGCAGTAAAGAGGGTCTTTACAAAGCGGTGTTGGGCGATGTCGCCGAGCCCCTCGACCATGCCTGGCAAGATGAGCACAGCAATCACAGCCTCAACGAGCTGCTCAACACCTACTATCAGGTGATGGCGCCCAATAGCGAGCTGACCTCTGCCATCTCCAGCGCATTGTCGACCGAGAAGAGCCCGGGCCGGGATTTTGTGCTGAACCGCCTGCTGGAACGCCAGCTGCCGCAGTTCGATGCCCTGCTGGAAACAATGAAGTCCAACGGCGAGCTGGGTGACAACCTGGATCCCGACATGCTTAAGATCTCCTTCCTCAGCATGATGTGGCAGCCATTCGTGATGAAAGATCTCTACGAGCAGGTGTTTGGTCTGAAAGTGGATGAGCACTTCATGGCCCGTCTGGCGGACCACAACTGCCGTCTGATGGAGACCGGTCTGCGCGGCAGTCACTGATTTTGCCGCAACATCGAGATTAAAAAGGGCCATTCGGCCCTTTTTTCATAAATCTGTTATCCCTTGTTCAACGTAACGTCATCCCGCTTTCTTACTCTGCAAGCAGAATTCAGGGAAGGAGGGGATATGAACAAGATCCAGCAATGGGACCTGCAGGTGTGCCGGGTCTGCCTGCTTCACGGCTACAATCGGCAGCAGGCGAGGGTGAGTCGTCTCATTTCCCGCACCGGCGATGGCCCGCTTTACGCTGTGCTGGCCGCCCTGCTCTGGTGGCAGGGGGAGGCAGAGCGGGAGCTGGTGCGACTGGCGCTGTTAGCCTTCGCCATCGAACTGCCCCTCTATCTGCTGCTGAAAAACAGCCTGAAACGGCAACGGCCGGTCGGCTTGCCGGTCTTTATCACTCCTTCCGATCGTTACAGCCTCCCCTCCGGCCACACCGCCGCCGCTTTTCTGATGGCCACCATACTGGCCAACAGCTTTCCGCTCTGGGCGCCCCTGCTGTTTGGCTGGGCGGCACTGGTGGGGGCATCCCGGTTGCTGCTCGGGGTACACTACCTGAGCGATCTGGTTGCCGGTGCCCTGCTGGGTGGCGGTTGCGCCGTGCTGGCGCTCAGCTGGAGCCACTCATGAGGATACTGTTTGGGGTGCAAGGCACCGGCAACGGCCATATCAGTCGCAGTCGCACCCTGGCGCGGGCGCTGCGCACGGCAGGGGTCGAGGTGGATTATCTCTTTAGCGGTCGCCCCGCTGACCGCTACTTCGACATGGAGGAGTTTGGCGCCTACCGCGCCTTTCCCGGCCTCACTTTTGTGAGTCACGAGGGGCGAGTTTCTCCGTGGCGCACCCTGCAAGCCGCCTCGCCGCTCACCTTCTGGCGGGATCTGCGGTCTCTCGATTGCAGCGAATACGATCTGGTGGTGAGCGATTTTGAGCCACTCACCGCCCACGCTGCCCGCCGCTATGGCAAGCCGAGCCTCACCGTCAGTCATCAGGCCAGCTTCAACTGGCCCATCCCGCGTTGGGGGGAGGATGGGGTCAGCCGCCAGCTGATGCGCCACTTTGCTCCTGTGGATCAGCCGCTCGGGCTGCACTGGTTTCACTTCGGTCACCCCTTGCTGCCGCCGGTGATCGACCCTATCGCCGCTGCGTCGGATAACTGCGAGATCCTGGTCTATCTGCCGTTCGAGCAGACCGAGGCGATCGCCGCCCTGTTGTCGCGCTTTGGTCAGCAGCGCTTCGTCTGCTTTCACCCCGCCATTCGCACCCCGAGCCAATGGCGCAATCTGCGCTTCGAGCCGCCGTCGCGACACGGGTTTATCGCCGTGCTGGCCGGTTGTCGCGGCGTCATCTCCAACGCAGGTTTCGAGCTGGCTTCCGAGGCGCTCACCCTCGGCAAGAAACTGCTGGTCAAACCCCTCGGCGGCCAGTTCGAGCAGCTGACCAACGGCAAGACCCTCGAGATGATGGGACTGGCGACCCTGATGGATGTGCTCGATGCCAATTTGGTGCGCACCTGGCTCGACAGCGCCTCGCCGGGGGCGGTTTGCTACCCCGATGTAGCGGGGGAGCTGGCCCGCTGGCTGGCGGCGGGCGCTGACGAGAGCGTGGCCTCTCTGTCGCGGCGGCTCTGGGCGCGCACCCTGTTTCCGGAGGAGGTGAGTGATCGCCTGAGCGAGCTGGATGGTGGCGACTGTTTATCCAGTTGCTGGTTATCGCAAGTGAGCGTTGTTGACTAGACTGAAAGGCGATCCCACCAAGGAGAGGACGGAGCAAATGCGCTTTACCAATGAAAACGGCGAAGTCATGAACCTGGCTGACAATCTCACCCTGCACGAGTTGCTCGATATGGGTGTCAGCATCTCGGTCAGTGAAGAGACCGATCCGGATCAGCAGATCTGGCTGGCTGAGCCGGATCAGGACAACTGATTCATCATTCGGCATCAAGCCCACCGCTGAGCGGTGGGCTTTTTTGTGGCTGTTTTTCCCCTCTGCGGAATGATCCGCTGGCCATTCCCCGACTTCCTTCCCTTTTGTCTCATGGTCGCTACGGCAAGTCATTGAATGTTAATAGCCGGTTGAAATGTATGACTGTTCTGGTCAGATAAAGCCGTGGACAAGCGTTATGAAGCGGGTTAAGTTGGTTTTTCACCCTATTTTCGGGTGAATGACGGAAAAATCCTTTTTTTCTACTGTCGACGGGGCTGAATTGGGCCGATCTGCATTCAGATAACAACAAGAAACGGATCGGGCCGTGCCGGGAAGCACGGCATCGTCGGCGGGATTCGCTAAACGGAGCAAAGCCTGGAGGGCTTTATCATGGAGATGTTATCAGGCGCCCAGATGGTGGTTAGAGCGCTGGAAGATCAGGGAGTTGAGCACGTCTTCGGCTACCCTGGTGGCTCAGTGCTCGACATCTATGACGCTCTCTTCGAAAACGGCAAGATGGAGCATGTCTTGGTGCGGCACGAGCAAGCCGCGGTTCACATGGCTGACGGTTACGCCCGTTCCACCGGCAAGGTGGGGACTGTGCTGGTAACGTCGGGCCCGGGAGCGACCAACTGCATTACCGGTATTGCCACCGCCTATATGGATTCCATTCCGCTGGTGATCCTCTCCGGCCAGGTGCCGACCAGCATGATCGGTGAGGATGCATTCCAGGAGACCGACATGATCGGTATCTCCCGCCCGGTGGTGAAGCACAGCTTCCTGTGCAAGAAGGCGAGCGATATCCCTGAGGCCATCAAGAAGGCCTACTACATTGCCGCCAGCGGCCGCCCGGGGCCGGTGGTGGTGGATCTGCCCAAAGATGTGCAGAACCCGAAAGAAAAATTCCCCTACCAGTATCCCGAGACGGTCTCCCTGCGCTCCTACAACCCGACCAAGTCTGGCCATAAAGGGCAGATCAAGCGGGCAGCCAAGCTGCTGGTAGAAGCCCAGCGCCCGGTGATGTACGTGGGCGGTGGCGCCATCAACGCCAATGCGGACCATCTGGTGACCAAACTGGCGGAGCTGCTGAACCTGCCGGTGACCACCACCCTGATGGGACTGGGGGCTTTCTCCGGTGTCCATCCGCAATTTATCGGCATGCTGGGGATGCACGGCACCTTCGAAGCCAACAAAACCATGCACAACGCGGATCTCATCTTCGCCGTCGGTGCCCGCTTCGATGACCGCGTCACCAACAACGTGGCCAAGTTCTGCCCCAATGCGACCGTGGTCCATATCGACATCGACCCCACCTCCATCTCCAAGACGGTGCAGGCTCATGTGCCCATCGTTGGCTCGGTAGAAACCGTGCTGGAGCAGATGCTGGAGGTGATCCGCGAGTGTGGCTTCGATAACGACAAAGAGGCGCTGGCGGACTGGTGGAGCCAGATCAACCAGTGGCGCTCCCGTCACTGTCTGGCCTACGAAAAGTCGGCCACCCAGATCAAGCCGCAACAGGTTATCGAGACCCTCTACAAGGTGACTCAGGGTCAGGCGTTCGTTGCCTCCGACGTCGGCCAGCACCAGATGTTTGCCGCGCTCTACTACCCGTTTGCCAAACCGCGCCAGTGGATCAACTCTGGTGGCCTCGGCACCATGGGCTTCGGTATTCCGGCCGCCATGGGGGCCCAGTTTGCCAACCCGGATGCTGTGGTCTGCTGCGTCACCGGCGATGGCTCGGTGCAGATGAACATTCAGGAGCTCTCGACCTGCATGCAGTACGGGGTGCCCATCAAGATCATCTCCATCAACAACCGTGCGCTGGGCATGGTCAAGCAGTGGCAGAAGATGTTCTACGGCGGTCGTCACAGCCACTCCTACATGGAGTCCCTGCCGGACTTCGTCAAACTGGCGGAAGCCTACGGCCACGTCGGTATCGCGGTGAGCGATCCGGCCGAGCTGGAGAGCGCCATGGAGAAAGCCTTCGCCATGAAGGATCGGCTGGTGTTCATGGATATCTCGGTCGACCCGGATGAGCACGTCTATCCGATGCAGATCAAGTTTGGCGCCATGGATGAGATGTGGCTGAGCAAGACGGAGAGGACCTGACGATGGAACATATTATTTCGGTCGTACTGGTGGAATCCGCCGTTGAAGAGATGTCGCTGAACAAGGCGGGGGAAATATCATGAGGCATATCATTTCAGTACTGCTGGAGAACGAATCCGGCGCCCTGAGCCGCGTGGTGGGTCTCTTCTCCCAGCGTGGCTACAACATCGAGACCCTGACGGTGGCACCGACCGAGGATCCCACCCTGTCACGCATGACCATAGTCACCATGGGTGACGAGCGGGTGCTGGAGCAGATCCAGAAGCAGCTGCACAAGCTGGTGGATGTGCTCAAGGTGTGCGACTTGAGCGAAGGGGAGCATATCGAGCGGGAGATCGCGCTGGTCAAGGCGCGCGCCGCCGGTGGTGCCCGTGACGAGCTGAAACGGTTGGCAGATATCTTCCGCGGCCAGATCGTCGACGTTACTCCTGAGCAGTACACGGTGCAGCTGGTGGGTACCAGCGAGAAGCTGGATGCCTTTATCAAAACAGCCGCCCAGACCAACGAGATCATCGAAGTGGTGCGCTCCGGCGTCTGCGGCATCTCGCGGGCGGACAAGGCGCTGCGGCCCTGATGGCTGGCGGGACAGCTGATGACTCGTCAGCTGCCGCAGAGTGAAAGGAAAGAGGGCTCTGCGGAGCCCTTTTGTTTGGTTTTGCTTTACGAGGGGAGGGGTGATGTTCGGTATTCATGATCTTGCACTGTTTATGGTCTCGGGGCTGCTGCTCAACATCATGCCGGGACCGGACTCCCTGCTGGTCATGCTGCGCAGCGGCTCGCAAGGGTGGCGTGCCGGTTCGGTCGCGGCCCTTGGCATCGGCACCGGTGTCATGGTGCATGTGCTGGCGGCGGCCCTCGGTCTGTCGGCTCTGCTCAGCGCGTCGGCCGAGTGGTTTGCCCTTATCAAGCTGGCTGGTGCCATTTACCTCATCTATCTGGGGTTCTCTCTGCTGCGCCAGCAAACGACGGGTGCAATGGAGAGAGGGGCCACCCTGCCCGTCCTTTCCTATGGCCAGATTTACCGGCAGGGAGTGCTGACCAATGTGCTCAATCCCAAGGTAGCGCTCTTTTTCCTCGCCTTCGTGCCCCAGTTCATCGCACCGGATGCCCCCGACAAGGCGCTCGCCTTTATCTTGCTCGGTTGCATCTTCAATCTGGGCGGTATCATCTGGTGTCACCTGCTGGTCTTTACCACCGTCTATGCCAGCCACAGGGTTCGGTTGTCACAGCGTCTTGGTCGCTGGCTCAACCGGGGCATCGGCACCCTGTTTGTCGGGCTCGGGATCAAGCTCGCCAGCGACTAGCTCGCCGCTTTCTGACCTGGGGCAGGTTATCGCGCGCGGCGCTGTGGTATGGTCGGCGGTCAGCTGCGGGGCCAGCCCCGCTCTCTCTCTTTTTCAGGCCAGCCCCACTGGCCGCAGCAGCGAGATCCCTTGCCCAGATGAACATCGCCCGGCTCAAGAACTTTACCGAGATTGTGAAGAACAACTTCAATATCTCGGCGACGGCGGAGAAGCTCTACACCTCCCAGCCCACCCTCAGCAAGCAGATGAAGATGCTGGAAGATGAGCTGGGGCTCGCCCTCTTTACCCGCAAGGGAAAGAATCTGGTCGGCTTGACCAGCGCAGGCGAGCAGGTGATGGAGTTGGCCAAGGGGGTAGTGGCGCAGGTGGAGCAGATCAACCAGCTGTCGCTGGGGGAGCAACTGGCTACCAGCGGGGTGCTGCGTATCGCCACCACCCACACCCAGGCGCGCTACAAGCTGCCAGCGGTGATCACCGAGTTCAGCCGTCGTTATCCCGATGTGGCGATCCAGCTCCATCAGGGGGCGCCAGCCCAACTGGCCCAGATGGTGCAAAGCGGCGATGTGGATATGGCGATCGCCACCGAGTCCATGTATCTGTTCGACGAGCTGGCCGCCGTTCCCTGTTATCGCTGGGGGCGCAGCGTGGTGGTGCCCCACGGTCATCCGCTGATCGACTGTCAGCCGCTGTCGATGGCGGATCTGGCCCGCTATCCCCTCATCACCTATGTGTTCGGCTTTACCGGTCGCTCCAAGATGGACAAGGCCTTCAGCCGCCACGGCCTCTCGCCGAAAACCGTGCTGACCGCCACCGATACCGACGTGATCAAGCACTACGTCCGGCTCGGCATGGGGGTCGGGGTGATTGCAAGCATGGCCTTTGACGAGGGGGACAGGGAGGATCTGGTGAGTCTCAACATCGACCACCTGATCGCCTCGAGCGCGACCCACATCTGCCTGCGCAAGCATGCCCATCTACGTGACTACATGTACGACTTTATCCACCTCTACGCCCCCCATATCAGCCGGGAGACGGTACAGCTGCACCTTATCAACCAGCCGCCGACTGCCAATATGGCGGATTTGCCGTGGCTCTAGCCGCGGGATGTCTGCCGCGTACAGAGCAAAAATACAGAGATAAAAAAAGAGAGGCCTTGGCCCCTCTTCTGGTTTTATCGATATGCGGGATTAAGCGCTGCGGGTCGCCAGATTGATAAAGATCTGGGCTCCGACCAGCAGGCAATCGTCATCCAGATAGTAGGGATTCGCATGCAGGTAGTTGCAGATCCCCTTGGCCTGACAGCCGCTGCCGAGGAAGAACATGGCCCCCTTGCGACCACGGCAGGCGTTAACCATGTAGCTGAAATCTTCGCTGCCGGTCATCGGCTGCCCCTGAGCGTTGATCCCCTCAGAGGGCAATACATCGGCGGCCGCTTGCAGCAGACGGGCGCAGGCATCGGCGTGGTTCTCGACCGCCGGATACCCGGCATAGACCATCTTGGTCTTGAAGCCGCGCAGTTCGCTCTGGGCCACGATCTCCTTGAAGCTGTTCTTCAGGATCTGGTCGGTCTCGGCATCCATGGCACGGATGGTGCCGCGCGCCTGCACATGGTCGGCGATGGCGTTGGGGATGGTGCCGCCGTTGATCATGCCGCAGCCGAATACCGCCGGGCTGAACGGACTGGTGCGCTTGGCGACGATGTAGTCCATATCCTCGATGATCCGCACCGCTTCGCGGATGGCATCCAGCCCCTTGTGGGGGGTGGATCCGTGGGCGGAGATACCGTGCACATCCAGCGTCCAGGCGGAGCCCCAGGAGGACATGACACCGTGGTTGAACTTGATGGTGCCGGTTTCCATGGCGCCGTCGTTATGGAGGGCATAGACCTCGTCTACCCCCTTCATGCAGCCCAGTTCGACCATCTTCTCGGCGCCCGGCACCCGCATATCCTCTTCCGCCATCTGGAAGATAAAGCGGACGTTGTACTGCAGGCGATCGCGGTTGGCGGCCAGAAACTTGGCTGCGGTCAGGGCGATCGCCATATGGGAGTCGTGACCGCAGTTGTGGGCCATTCCCTCGTGGGTCGACTTGAACGCAACCTCGCTCATGTCGTGCATCTCGAGGCCATCCATGTCGGCACGGAAGGCGATGGTCGGCAGCACCGGGTCAACCACCAGATCGCCGTGAAAACCGGTGAAGCCCGGGTAGTCGGTGAGACGGTAGCCAAAGCTTGCCATCAGCTCGCGGCAGTAGGCTGAGGTCTTGAACTCGACGCCGGAGGCTTCCGGAATGGTGTGCAGATGGTGGCGCACTTCCTGACTGAAGTCGCGCAGGGCCAGCAGGGCCGGTTCAATGTGGATGTTGTTCATCAGATGATCCCTTGAATGGAGAAGCCGAGTTGGGCCACCAGCGAGGCGCCGAAGAAGCAGCAGGTGGAGACGATCATGAAGATCAGGATCACTTTCCAGGACATCTTCTTCAGCTCTTCCAGCTGACCACCCACCGAGAGACCGGCAAAGGCCAGCAGCGGTACGCAGCAGGAGAGGAAGGAAATCTTGGCGACGGCATCAATGAAGAGGCCGCGCACCGGGGTCTCCGGCAGGCAGATCAGAATGCCGATGATGGTGGCATAGGCAAACGCCGGTAGGGATGAGGGCAGGTAGCGCTTGGCAATCAGCGAAGCGAACACCACCAGTGACATGGCGATGAAGCTGTCACCCATCAGCCAGAGCGGAGTGCCGGTGGTCAGGGTCTGGGTAAACATAGCCAGCAGGATCGCCAGAAAGACGAACCGCATATCCATTACGATGCTTTTCATGCTTTCTCTCCTTTGGCAGTCAGGGCATAGATTTTTTCAGCGAGCGGCAGACCCAGATAGGTGAGGGAGAGGGCGCCGAGGGCAGACGAGAGCAGGTTCGAGGCTGCCGCGATACTCAACACCTGCTGAGCCAGCGCTTCGTCGAGACCGTTGATCAGGGCGCCGGAGGCGGCACTCAGCATGGAGCCTGAGCCCACGCCGGAGCCGGCAGCCAGCGCCAGCGGGTGCAGGCCGGTGAGCGGGGCGATACTGCCCAGCACGCTGAACCAGAGGGTGCCGATCACGGAGCCGCACAGGTAGATTGCGAGCACGCCGATGTACTCCTGGGAGCCGGTGCCGAACTTGCCCTGAATGACCGCAACGGACGGCTCGCGACTGATGGAGGAGCAGGCCCCGATGGCGCGGCGGCCAAAGCCGAACTTCACCGCCAGCGGAATGGCGATCAGGATCGGCAGCAGGTTGCCAATCTCCTGCAGGAACAGCGGCACGCCGACGCTCAGGATCATCTTCAGGTTGGGGATGATCATCCCCGCGTACTGGGTGCCCAGGATCAGCAGGCTGAAGCCCACCATCTTGCCGCAGAAGCCCTCTTCTTTCTCGGTGAAGAGCTGCTTCCAGCCGGGTATGCGATCCTTGACCGGTTTGGCGGAGACAATCATGCCGATGATGACGGCAAAGAGCATCGGCAGGATCGGGATGATGGCGATGCCGATCTTGATCTCCTGCTTGCCTATCAGGTACTGGGCCACAAAGATCAGCATGGCGGTTGCCAATATGCTGACCGTGACCGTCTTGAGGGGGCTGGTTTGCTGCATAGTCTTTTCTCTTGTTATTCCCATGTGTGGCCATCGTCAGGATTGTCCAGACCGATGATGGGGGCATCATAGGGAGCTAAGAGGGGCAGGTATGTGACCTTCATCAAGCTGGCCATATGGCATTTTTTCATGGGGTATGCCCTTTAACCCTCTGGATACCAAGGGTTAAAGGCCGTTAACAGAACGTCAGCATTGGCAGGACAAGATAAGCAAACAGGAGGGAAATGGTGACACCGCCCCGCAGGGCGGTGACGCGGATCAGACGGGCGTTTTGAGCCGTGCACTGCGCAGCAGCAGGGGTAGTTGGTAAAGCACCAGGGCGCCGAGCACCAGTCCGGCTCCGGCCAGTTTGGCGCCGCCGAGGGGTTCGCTATAGAAGAGGGTGCTCAGCAGCAGAGTCCAGACCGGTTCCAGCAGCATCATCAGGGCGGCGTGGGCGGTAGTCATCTTGCTTAATGCGTGGGTGAGTAGCCAGTAGCGCAATGTGGTGGCGATCAAGACGCTCGCTGCAAACCAGCCCCAGATGCCGTGGCTGACACCGGCCTCGGGCCACTGTTCGGTCAGCAGGGAGAGCAGGGTGCCGAGCAGGCCGGTCATCGCCAGCTGGATGCAGGTGAGCCAGGTGGGGGCAATGGATTGGGCAAAGTGGCGATGGACGGCAAGCTGGATGCCGAGGGTGGTGGCCGCCGCCAGAAACCAGAACAGCGAGAGCGACACGCCCCAGTGGGTACTGCTGGAGAGCAGCAGCAAACCGGCGATGGCGACGGGCAGGGTGAGCCAGTAGTGGCGGCCGGGCTTGGCCCGAAAGGCTCCCCATGCGGCCAGCGGGGCCATCAGGGTGGCGACGCTCATGATAAAGGCGCCGCTGCCCAGCGCATCGCTCTGGCTGATGGCGGTGACCCACAGCAGCAGGCTGGCACCGAGCAATGTGCCGCAACCGGCAGCGCGCACCAGTTGGGCGCGAGTCGGCGGCGGTTCACGCAACCAGGCCAAGGGGAGCAACAGCAGCGCCGCCAGCAGGAAGCGGCTGCCGATAAAGGCGGCAGGGGGCAGTTCGCGGATCGCCTCTTTCGAGAAGAGCCAGCCAGCGGCGGCCAGCAGGGTGACCAGTACCATCAGCAGCAGGGGAGTGCGGTTCATCGGGGTCGTCATGGTGAAATGGATGGGAGAGCATAAAGGAAAGGCGCCAGGTATTGCTACCTGGCGCCTTTCGCATCTGCCTTGAACCGCCGTCGCGGCTCGCGGCCAGCAATCAGTTCATGCCGTAACGCTTGAGCTTCTTGCGCAGGGTGCCACGGTTGATACCCATCATCACGGCAGCGCGAGTCTGGTTACCACGGGTGTACTGCATGATCACGTCCAGCATCGGCGCTTCGACTTCGGAGAGAACCATATCGTACAGATCAATCACTTCCTGACCGTTCAACTGGGCCAGGTAGTTACGCAAGGCCTGTTGCACAGAGTCACGCAGGGGGCGCTGGGTCGGCTCGGCAGCGTGATTGTGAGTAGTTGTTACCAATGCATCAGAAGTCAGGGTTTGTTCGAACATATTCGGTCGGCTCTTTAGTTATCTTGTTAACCTAATCCATCGAAATACGCTTCGAGTGCCTCAAGTTGCGCGTCTGCGCAATCCAGGGCATTGAAGTGCTTACGGAATTCTCGGCCCGTCTCTTCTTCATCCAGATACCAGCCCACGTGTTTACGGGCTATGCGCGCTCCCAGATATGCACCATAAAACCGGTGCAGGTTGGTTACATGCTCGTTCATCAGGGTGCGAACCTCTTCCCTCTCGGGAGGCGGCAGCTTGGTGCCCGTCTCAAGAAAATGACGGATTTCCCGGAAAATCCAGGGTCGTCCTTGCGCAGCTCGGCCGATCATCACGGCGTCAACGCCGGTATAGTCGAGGACATACCGGGCTTTCTCCGGGCTGTTGATGTCACCATTGGCGACAACAGGAATCGATACGGCCTGCTTAATCGCCCTGATCGTGTCGTACTCCGCTTCGCCCTTGTAGAGGCAGGCACGGGTACGACCATGCACGGCAAGGGCCGCGATACCGCAATCTTCGGCGATTCGGGCGATCTCCACGCCATTGCGGTTATCCGGATCCCATCCTGTGCGGATCTTCAAGGTGACAGGCACCTCCACTGCATCCACCACGGCCCGGCAAATTGCTTTGACCTGATCGGGGGCACGCAGCAGGGCAGAACCTGCCAACTTCTTATTCACTTTTTTTGCCGGACATCCCATGTTGATGTCGACGATCTGTGCGCCCTGCTCCACGTTGTAGCGGGCAGCAAACGCCATCATCTCGGGGTCGGCTCCGGCAATCTGGACCGATCGCAATCCGCCTTCTGCAGAGTGATCCATCCTCATCCGGGTTTTCTGGGTATCCCAGACATCCGGGTTGGCCAGCAGCATCTCGGAAACGGCCATGCCAGCCCCCAATCGCAAACAAAGTTCACGGAATGGTCGGTCAGTTACACCGGCCATGGGAGCCACAATCAAGGGAGTTTCAAGCGTGTGGGGACCTATCTGCATTCCACGGTTACCATCGGCTTAGGGCGGCGTATATTACGCATTTTTTAGGCAGGAGAAAAGGTTAGTATTTGAGCGTCAGCCATTTTTTTCTGAAAAAAACGTCGCGCCAAGGCTTGCAAATTCTGGAGTTATTGAAAAACGGCCAGATTGACGGAGAGTGAGAGCTGTACCATTCGGGTCGGACACCTGCATAATTGTCAGTCCACTTGCAGGCCCGCTTTGCGTTATGATAGCGGGCTTAAGTCGAGCAAATGCTCCAAACATTTATGCAACAAAAGCGGATTGGGGATCTATGACGTCAAGGTTCATTAAATCACTCTGGCCGTGTCTGATGGGGGCCGTGCTGGGGTCGGCGCAGGCGCAAACCATCAGTTTTGGCGAAGCCTGGACCCGGGTCATCCAGCAGGATGAAGGGCTGGCTGCCGAGCAGGCCGGGGTCGATCGGGCCAAGCAGCTGCGCGAGGCGGCCAAGGACATGTATCTGCCCAAGGTGGATCTGGGGGCCAGCTATACCCATCTTGATCAGCCGATTGAACTTGATGCCCTCGATCTCAATCCGCTGGCCAAGCAGAAAGATCTGATCCTGGCGCTCGGCAGCCTGTTCGGGGTCGGGGCCAACGCATTTGTCACCCCCCTGACCAAACAGAATGTAGTGACCAGCTCGGTCAAGATGCTCTGGCCGCTGTTTGCCGGTGGTCGCATCGATGCGGCGCAGGATATCCGCCAGGCGCAGGTGAGCGAGGCGCAGCAGCTGCTGGTGCTCAAGCAGCAATCCACCTTCGAGAGCCTCTCCCAGACCTATTTCGGCGTGGTGCTGGCTGCTCAGGTGGTGCAGACCAAACAGGAGATCGAAGAGGGGCTGGCCCACCATCTGGATCACGCCAAGAAGCTCGAAGCGCAGGGCCAGATCGCCAGGGTGGAGCGCCTCTCCGCCCAGTCGGCCTATGACAGAGCGCGCATCGATACCCAGAAGGCGCGCCGCAGCCTCGAGATCGCCGAACTGGCCCTCGGCCGCATGCTGAAGTTGCCAAATGCCCAGCCGGGCAGCGGCCTGTTCGTCAACAAGGAGCTGCCGCGCCTCGAGGGGTTGGTGAGCCAGACCCTGGAGGTGCACCCCGGTCTCAAGCTGCTCACTGCCAAGAAGGAGCAGGCCAAGGGGATGATCCGGGTCGAGCAGGGCAAATATGCCCCCGAGGTGTTCCTGTTCGGCAACTACAACCTCTATGAAGATGATTCGCTCGCCTCCAAGACCGCGCCGGACTGGCTGGTGGGGGTGGGTGTCAGCATGCCGCTGGTGAGTCGCGATGGCCGTTCCGAGACGGTGCAGGCAGCCAAGAGCGCCGAGCTGCAGGTCAATCTGCTGCAGGCCAAGACCCGTCAGGATCTGGAGTTGCTCGTTGAGAAGACCTGGCGCGAAGCGGCGCAGGGGCTGGAGGAGTATCAATCCCTCTCTTCCACTCAGGCGCTGGCCGAGGAGAACGTGCTGCTGCGGGACAAGGCCTTCGGGCAGGGGCTCTCTACCTCCCTTGATGTGGTGGATGCCCAAAACCAGCTGGCGGGGGTGAAGACTCAGCGCGCGGCGGCGGCCTATCAATATGTGGTGTCGCTGGCCCGCCTGCTGGCGCTCTCCGGCCAGATGAACAGTTTCAATCAATATCAGCATGGTCAGGTGATCGAGGTGAACTCATGATCCCGGTCCTGTCTGTCCCTTTTTTCATGTCTTTTCCGACCGTCAAGGGTCGCCCGTTTGTCGAGGTGAAGTGATGAGCCATCCCCCCATCAAAAAGAAGATGAGCCAGGGTAAACCGCTGTTGTTGCCGCTGGCGCTGGTGATCCTGGTGGTGTGGCTCGGCTGGCGCTTCTGGCTGGCCTATCAGCCGGAGCCGGTGCATCTGCAAGGGCAGATTGAAGCGCAGCAGTACTCGGTCTCCTCCAAGGTGCCGGGTCGCATCGACGAAGTGTTGGTCAAAAAGGGTGATCTGCTTACCAAGGATCAGCTGGTCTTTACCCTGGCGAGCCCCGAGATTGAAGCCAAGTTGAGCCAGGCCAAGGCCGGTGAGGCCGCTGCGGGTGCGTTGGCGCAAGAGGCGGAGAAAGGGGCCCGTGCCCAACAGATCGCTGCCGCCAAGGATCAGTGGCAAAAAGCCAAGGCTGCCGCCCAGCTGCGTGGCAAGACCTATGAGCGGGTGGCCAGCCTGCACCGCGACGGCGTGATGCCGCTGCAAAAACGTGATGAGGCCTGGACTGCCTGGCAAGCCGCCCGCTACAGCGAAGGGATGGCGTGGCAACAGTACCAGATGGCGTTGGAAGGGGCGAGGGAAGAGACCAAGATCGCCGCTCGCGAGAAGGCCAAGATGGCGGCGGGTTCCGTGGCCGAGGTTGAGGCCTATCTGGCCGATACCCGCATCACCAGCCCCCACAATGGTGAAGTGAGTCAGGTACTGCTGCGCAGCGGCGAGCTGGCACCACAAGGTTTCCCGGTGGTGACCCTGCTTGATATGAGCGATGCCTGGGCCCAGTTCCACGTTCGCGAGGATCTGCTGCCCCGCTTCCCGGTCGGTACCGAGTTCGATACCCGCATCCCGGGCCTTGGCGACCAGACCGTACGCTTCAAGGTGACCCATGTGGCCGTTATGGGGGATTTTGCCACCTGGCGTGCCACCGATACCCGTCAGGGTTTCGATATGAAGAGCTTCCAGGTGGAGGCTCGCCCGCTGCAACCGGTTGAGGGGCTGCGGGTTGGCATGAGTGTGCTGGTTGAACTCTGATGGGACGTGAATTTCGGCTGCTGTGGCAGGATCCCTTCAGCCGTGCCCTGATGAGCTGGGTGCCGCTGCTGCTGATGGGGATCCTCTGCTGGATCTTCTCGGCAGGGCTGGCCCGCGACCTCAAGGTGGGGCTGGTGGATCTCGACCACAGCATGCTCTCGCGCCAGCTCGCCTTCTCGCTGGATGGCTCGGCCGGGCTCAAGGTGGCGCAACAGTTTGACTCCATCAATGCCGGCGCCCGAGCCCTGCGCGGTGGCGACATCTATGCGCTGGTGGTGATCCCCAACCATCTGGAGCGGGATGCCCGTCAGGGCACCCAGCCGCAGGTGACTGTGTTCAACAACGGCCAGTTCATCCTGATCGCCAAGCTGGTCAACTCGGCGCTGGCGCAGGTGGTAGGCACTCTCAATGGTCAGGTAGGCGTGCTGGAGGCGATGGCCGATGGCAAGGCGCTGCCCGGTGCGCTCGGGCAGTCGGTGCCTATCAGCAGTCAGGTGACGGCGCTCTATAACCTCAACTCCAGCTACGCCCAATTTCTGTTGAGTGCCATTCTGCCAGCCGTATGGCAGATCCTGGTGGTGCTGTTTGGCCTCAATGCACTGGCCCGTAATGATCGGCTGGGGCTGGACTGGACCACGCGCGGTGTCTGGTTTGGTCTCTGGCGCACCCTGCTGCCCCACGTGCTGATTGGCTGGGGCTGGGGGATTGTCTGGACGCTGCTGTTGTTCAAGGGCTTCTCATACCCCATGCACGGCAGCTGGCTGGTATTGCTGGTGGGGCTGGGACTCGCCTCGGCCGCCTGCGTCACCATGGGTGCCTTCTTTTACGGCATCATCCGGGATCCGGCGCGCGCCCTGTCGCTGGCGGGGGCTTACACTGCGCCCGGTTTCGCCTTTATGGGGGTCACCTTTCCGGTGAGCGCCATGGGGGATTTCGCCCGCTTCTGGCGCAGCCTGTTGCCGGTCTCTCACTATGTGGAGCTGCAGATTGGTCAGAGCAACTACGGTCTGCCCCTCGCATCGGCGTTGCCGCAACTGGGGGCGCTGCTGCTGTTCCTGCTCCCCCTGCTGCTGGTGGTACGTCGTTACAAGCAGCAGGCCGAGCTGGCCCGTCAATCAGCCGCAGTGGCGAGCGCCGAAAAGGAGCCTGAGTGATGCTGGGATTTGTCGATCTGTTGCGCCTCGAACTGCGCACCCTGCTGGCGGATCGCGCCATCATGCTGACCCTGTTTGGCGGGGTGATCTTCTACTCGTTTCTCTATCCCCAGCCCTATCTGCATCAGCTGCCGCGGGAAGAGGCGGTAGTGGTGGTCAACGAGGATGGCAGTCAGCTGTCCCGTCAGCTGGAGTTTATGGCCGATGCCACGCCGCAGGTGAAGCTGGTTGCGCGGGCCAATTCGCTAGCCGAGGCGCGCCAGCTGATGATGGCCGGGGAGGCGAGCGGCATCCTGCATATCCCCAACCACTTCTATCGGGATCTGATGCTGGGCAAGAGCGTCACCCTGAGCTATGCCGGTGATGCCTCCTACTTTCTGGTCTACGGTACCATTGCCGAAGGGCTGGCGCAGGCCGGTGGCACTCTCGCCGCGCAGGTGAAGGTGGCGCGGCTGCTGAGCCACGGCGAGGCGCTGCCACAAGCGGCCATGGGTTGGAATGCGGTGGCCCTCAACGTGGTGCCGGTCTTCAACCCCACCATGGGCTATGTGAATTACGTGGTGCCGGCGGTGTTCGTGCTGATCCTCCATCAGGTGTTGCTGATGGGGGCGGGGATCCTGGGGGCGACCCAGAACCAGCGCAGCTGTCGCGGCGAGCACGGTTACTGGCAAAGCGCGCCGGTATTGCCGCTGCTGCTGGCCAGAACCCTGGTGCTGGCGGGGTTGTTCCTGCTGCCGGTGAGCTACTTCCTCGGCTTCTGCTTCGATCACTACAACATCGCCCGCCATGCTGATCCGCTGGAGTTGTGGTTGTTCGCCCTGCCGTTCCTGCTGGCGACCTGCTGGTTCGGTATTGTGTTGGGCGCCATCTTTACCCGGCGCGATCTGCCCACTCAGGTGGTACTCATCTCCTCCCTGCCGCTGGTCTTTCTGGCGGGCTTTATCTGGCCGCTCGAGCTGATCCCGGCGCCTCTCAACTGGCTGGCTCAGTGGGTGCCCACTATCCCCGCCATCGAGGGTTTTCTGCGCCTTAACCAGATGGGGGCCGACTTCGCGCAGGTCTCCCGTTACTGGTGGCAGCTGTGGGGTCTGGCGCTGCTCTACGGCTTGCTGGCGTGCCTGCTGCTGCGTTGGCGGCAGCAGTCGTTGCCGGTTGCTGGCCCATCAGTCGTGCAGGGTGAAACCACCGCCGGTTAAGCGGGATGGTGCAAGCGCGAGCAAGATGGCGTGTGCGGTAAAGCGAAAACGGTCAGCCCTTGGGCTGACCGTTTTGCTATGTGGTGGGGTTAAGCGGTTTTACTGCTGCTTTAGCCGCGCTGGAGCGTGGGATCCCCGATGGCGTAGATCTGCCCCACCGCCGCATCATCCGCCAGCAGGCGCAGCCCTTGGGCGGCCACATCGGCGCGGCGCACCAGTCCGTGTACCTCCTTGCCCTGACTCAGCTCGGCGCGGCCGGTGGCGTCGCCATCCTGCAGGCCCGCCGGGCGCAGAATGGTCCACACGAGGGAGCTGGTCTGCAGCCAGCTCTCCGCCAGACTCTTGAGACGTACCTCGTGACCGAAGGCGGCGCGTGCCCGCTCCGGCAGATACTGCCAGCTGTCACCACAGCCGAGGGAGGTGACCAGCAGCAGTCGTTTCAGGCCTGCCTGCTCCATGGCATCGATTACATGACGGTTGCCCTGATAGTCCACCGGCGCGGCTTGACGGAAGCTGCCGAGGGTAGAGACGACCTGTGCATCTTGCCCTGCCCGGACGCATGCCTGCTGCACCGCAGCCAGATCCAGCGCATCCCCCTCGATCACCTCAACTCCCAGCGCACTCAGTTCCATGGCCATCTCGGGGCTGCGCACCAGCGCAACGACCCGGTGACCCTGGCTCAGGGCGTGATGAGTAAAGGCGCGGCCCAGCCCGCGGCTGGCTCCGAAAATCAGTGTGGTTGGCATAGATGAGCTCCCTTGGCAAAAGGGGCTAGCCTAGTGGCTTGTTCGCCAGCTGTAAATGAGAGTTGTTTCTATTTGTGAGCTGGCAGGGAGGAGAGAGTGCGAGCCGCCAGCGACTCGCA